>CAMYVT010000003.1 GCA_947302515.1 uncultured Caryophanales bacterium | reverse complement strand
GTATCTTCCCTACCTAAAGATTCATCTATAGCAGAACTAATATCTTCTCTTGTAACAGAATCTGTTGCTGTAGAATCAAGTCCTTCACTACTTGTTGGATTTAATGCATCTTCATAATGATCAAGTAATCTTTCATATTCCATTTCATCCATATGATCAAGAGCATCATCCACTTGACCTACACGTTCAATATATTCATTTGCCCATTCAACTTCTTCAGGGAAATAATCATCAGGATTACGACGAACATTTGCAGCATAATCTAAATCATCTATTAATTTTTCAGAATCATCTAGATTCTCATCAAAAGGTCTAGTTACTCTATCAGCTCTAGCAATAATTTCCTCTGCATGACGAAGTTCTTCTTCAGTATGTTTAGAAGCATTTTTTCTCATTTCAAATGCCTCATCCATTTGATCTGAGAATGTTTTTACTTTATTAGAACGTTCTTGAACAATAGATGAAATAGTAGTTTTTGTACTATCTAATCCTTCTGAAGCTGTTACTTCTTCTGGAGTATCAGTTTTTGCTATATCAACAGTTGCTTCTACAGATCCATATTTTTTATCATAATAATCTTTTAAGTATTCAAGATATTCTTCATCTGTTTCACCAGAATTTCTACCTCTAGGTACGCTTGTTGCTTCATCTACAACAGCTAATGCTGTTGGCATATCTTTATTATCAACTACAGCTAATGCTGTTGGCATATCTTTATTATCAACTACAGCTAGTGCAGTAGTCATTTGTTCAATCTCAGTATCAACAAAATCTACAACAAAAGGACTAAAACTATTATTTTGTTTAGAAACAATATCATCAACATCGCTCTGTGCCATTTCATAACAAAGAGCCCCATCAACAAATACCTTATCACCAACTGGTTCTTTATAAAATCTTTGGAACACATTTTCACGAGCAAATGTTTTTCCAGGATATCTAGCATCTCTAAAGAAAGTAAACTTATCAGTTAATCCTCTTGATGCTTCACTACTCTCCATTACTTCTTTCATATCATCTGGAGCTTCTCCAGGAGTATAAGTAACTTCAACATTATCATTAGTTTTAATCTTTTCAGGTAACTTTTGAGCATTTTGTTTAATAGCTTCAAGAGCCTTAGGTTTAATAACTAATATTCTTTGTTTTCCTTGTAAACGAACTTCAGTCTCTATTCCATATAATGCTTCTACAATATTAAGAATAGATTTATCAGCATGTTCTCTTTTTTCTGCAGCTAACTGTTCAATTATCTCTTTACGTATAGCATTTATTCTTCTTCTTTGTTCAGGAGTTCTATCTTTATAAGGAATGTCTAATATATCACCCAAACCTAATTTTCTAATAATAGCATGTGCTAATTTACGACTTCTAAAGTTATCAGTAATTTCTTTATATTCTGCAGCAGACAATCCTAATTGTTTAGCAGTTTCTAAGTCTTTACGAACTCTATTTCTCTTACGAACTAGTTTACGAAGTTCTTCAGCCTGTTTTTCTAATTCTTGTCTAATAGATAAAGATTCAACATTCTCTGCCATTTTTTCTTGCATTAATTCTTCTATTTTTCTATCTAACTCTTCTTGAGTCATAGAATCTTTAATTGCTGCAGTTTGTTCTTCTACTAATAATTTAATTCTCTCATATGATTCTAAATAAGCTCTAGAATTTGCGTCAATAGCAGCTTGAATATCTTCTATTTGTCTTTCTACATCAGCTAAAACAGTTTCAAATGGAGAATAATCTCTATCAGTGCTCTCTAACAATCTATCTAATTGATCAGAAACTTCACTCATTCTTGCAGATAAAGCAGAAATCTCAGAAGAATCAGATGATAACATAACTTTCTCTCTTAAAGAAACAAGTTCATCATAAATCTGTTGCATCATCTCTTCTTGACTAAGTCCCTCAATCTTTTCTTTAGTAACACGAGTAACTACATAGTCACAAATCTGAGCTTCACTTTCTTCATCATGAGCAGAATCAAACTCTATTTCTAACTCATCTTCATTTCCAATTTCTATTCCATATCTTCTCATCTCATCAAAAATAATTCTACGTTGTTCTTCTGGAGACATTCTTCTATCTAAAGGCCATTCACCAGAATATACCTCTTGACGAGTTACTTTATATGGAACATGTTTTTTATATGTTCTAAAAACTTCATAATCACAAATTAGAGATTCACTTTCTTCGTCATGAACAGAATCTACTCTAATATCTAATTCTTCCTTAGGATAATTAATACCTCTTCTTTTTAATTCTTCGAATATAGCTTGATTTAAATCTTGTCCATCTTGAGCAATTTGGCCATCAAAGATTTTTTCAGTTACAACTTCTTCTTCATAAATAATATCTTCCATCTTCTCACCACCAAACTATTTATTATCTTCATCAAATTGCATTAGTACTTCATTAATCATTTGCAATTCCTTTTCATCAGTAATATCTTCTAATTTTAATACAGGTTTAAAAGGATCAAATGAAGATACATAAATATTCTTTCTACCATTAGATGCAATAGAATTATCAGTATATCCAACATATGATTTCATAGTATCTTCAGAATCAAAAGTAAATAGAATTTCACAATTAATTACTTTACCATCTTTCTCAAGTTGAATTGTCTCATTTTCTAAATCAAATTCCATATCCTAAGCCTCCACTATATTCTTATTTTATACTCTTTTAGTTTAACATTTTCAAAAAAAAAAGTCAACGCAATTGACCTTTTTTAGCTATCCACTTCTATACGAATAGAATCCCCTTCTTTAATCTTATCAGAATTAGTAACTCTAAAGTGATAAACAACTGATTCTTTCTCTTTTGTTCCGAATTTATCTCCCTCAATAACTGTATGTTTTTGATCAGTCATTAAGTTTTCTCCTTTACCATCTTTTAAAATTTCAATTTGAACATCAGTATCATTAGTAACATCTATTGTATATTCTGCACCACTTTTATTAATTTTATTATTTCTAAAATTAGTAACTTTTAATGTATATTCTTGTCCTACTAATCCTGCAAGTTCCAAATTAATATAATTATTAGTATTCTTATCCATTATAGAGAAAACAATATTACTTCTATTAGCCTTAACTCTATTACTTTGAGTAAAAACTAAACAAGCAAGAACAATAACTACTATAAATAGTACTATAAATGCACTATATAAGAATTTATAAGAAGAAACAAATCTCTTAAATTTAATTCCAAAAGGTTCATCATTAGGTAAAGCACTCTTTATTTCTTTATCTCTTTTTTCTACTGTTTCTTTAACTACTTTTTTCTTTTTATCAGCTTTCTTTGGTGTAGTTTTATCCTCTTTCTTTGGTGTAGTTTTCTTTTCTTTCTTTTCCATATAAAATCCTCCTATTTTTCCAATCTTTCTTTTACTCTATCTTTTATAGTATCAATTTTATTATTATCTTCATCAGTTAAAGTAGAACGAAGTTCAGAAGATGAAGTGTCCTCCATTATCTTTACTTTATTAGTAATTTTAGAAATACATTCTACATTACCTTGTATTTTAACAATCTTTTCATCCATTATTTTAAATGTAAGAAGATCCTCTCTAGTATAAGATTTATTTTTTAAATCTTTATTTTTAGAAGAATAAGAAATATCATAATTCTTATCTCCTAAATCTAAAGTTAAAATAAGACTTAAACTGTTCTTATCTTTTTCACCTTTAATTGTACCAATTTCTTCATTACTTCTATTATATACTAAAACATCTATTTTCTTATCAGTAGAATGATAAGTAGCACGATATTTAACTTCATTATTCTCCGAATAATAGAAAATACCATCTTTTTTATCACCCTCATATGTATAAATATTCTTTTGATCATCTTTTAAATAAACAACTTCATATTTAACAGGTTTAAACATAGGTTTAGAAACATAAACACTTATAGTATAACTCTCATTACTCTTAAAATACTTTTTCTTTTCATTTACTTTTAAATCATCTAAATTAGGATATATCACAGAAAGAATTTGATGAGCTCTTTCATCCTTCTTTAAATCTTTTAAAATACCCTTTAATAATTGTTTATAACTTTTATCAGTAATACGATAAGATATTTGTCCAGCTTTAATAGTATGATCACCCACTAAAGTATCAACATCATATCCGCTTAATACTTCATTATTAATATTATTCTTAATTGAATCTCTAATAAAATTATATAAATAGTTAATATTATCAGTAGTAGTAATATCTTCTTTATAAGATTCAAAATATGTATTACTACCATCATTAACATAATTTTTTAAGATAGAATTTACAAAGAAATATCTAGTAGAATTAGCAACATAATATTTACCTGCAAAAATCTCTTCATTACCTATCTTCTCATCTAATTCAGCATATACCTGTTCATGCTTTTTATCATGTTGAACTTTAAATGTAGTATCCATTTTAGATAAATTATTAAGCATATTATTTTTCTTTTTAAATTCTATATCAGTAACACTTTTATTTTTATATTCTTCACTAGATAAAGTCATTTTAATAGACCCATCAACAGAAAAATTATCACCTGTAATATAATCTTTATCTATAGTAAATATACTTTCAGTCTTATCAAAAACCATATCTACCATATTACCAAAAATATATTCTTTATCACTAATTTTACCATAATATAATCCAAATAATATTAAACCAACTGCAAAAGCAATTAATAGTAAGAAAAACATAATTTTAAAAAATATTCTTAATATCTTTTTAAACATTTTTTAATCACTTCCTACCATAATTAATTATATCAAAAAAGAGGTCATTGTCAAACAACCTCTTTATAATTTATTTAGATTCTGCAATAATTCCGATCTTACCAGACAGAGTCATAGTTTTACTCTTTGCAGTAGCAACCGTTGGAGTTGTAGAAGCATTATATATAGCACTAATTTTTACTATAGTTTCTTCTCCAGGCTCAAGTAATTTACCACTAACATCAGAAATACTAATAGTAACAGGAGAAATAGACTTAATAACATCTTTTGATCGAAAATCAGGACTAGAGAATAAACACACAATAGAAGCAGGAACAGTACCATCATTTTTAATAGTTACTTCATAATCAATTTCATCATGTTCTTTGAATAATTGAAAATCCATATCTAGTATTTTACCAGTCTTATCAATATCAAAATTACCTATAGGATCCTTTTCTCCACCTTTTATAGAAGATAATAATTTAACAGTAGTAAATCTAACATCAAATACTTCTTCTTCTGACTTATATCTTTCAAGTCTCATAGATAAAACCATAAAACCTATAGCCATTGAAATAATTGTAATACATAATATTACAATAATTGTATTTTTAATTTTACCATCCTTTTTCATGAATTACATTCCCCTTCCATTCTTATATCAATTGACCCATTATAACAATATGAATACTTCTGATTATCATTAATAAATTCAATATATGCATATACTTTTTTATCTTTAACATAATACCAACTATTACTTGTAGGATAATACTTATTATTAGAGTCACCCGGTATTAAAGTTATAGCAATATCTACTTCATCTTTAGAAATATTAGTAATATTCTTCTGATATATATCAGATTCTATTTTTTTATAGACCTTATTAGCATACTTTAAAGAATTATTACTATTCATCTCTTCAGATATAGAAATATTACTATCTTTCACAATCTCTTTTGAATAAAAATCCATCTCAAGTAATAATTCACTAATTGAATTAGAATCCATTTCTAATTCATTTGCTTTAATATCAATACTCTGAGTCTTCTCAATAATACTATTATTAATAAAAAATTTATTTAATAAATTTATAAAATTATTTTTAAATTCAGAATAATATTTATCATTATCTCTAATCACTTCAATAGAAGAATTACTATTTAATAATTGATTTTCAATTAAGATAGCTACTATTCTCTCTAATCCACTTGAAATAGACCTATTCTCTATATTTTGATTATATAGAAAAACAGCTGTATTGTCAAAGAAGAAAAGATGATAAATCTTTCCTTCTTTATCAGTAATAATTGCAAAATCAGTTTTATTATCAATTTTTACTTCAATAAAGTTACTATACTTACTACTTTTAATAAATGAATCACTAGATCCTTGACTCTTCTTTATATCAGGAATAACCATTGTAATCATAACATATATAATAGCTATAAAAACTACTATTATTTCAAATAATAATTTACCATATTTTTTCATATCTACTCCACTTCATATTTAGGAGAAAGATAAAGATGTACAACAATTCCATCAGTAATATCAGTACCTTCAGGAATATTTTGACCAATAACGTATCCTACACCTTCCATTTCTACTTTAATACCTAGTTTAGTAAGTAAATCTTTAGCAATTTTAGAAGATAAACCAGTTACATTAGGAACTTTAATATTAGGATCATTTGTAATTAAATAAACAGTATCTTTATTAGTAATCACTTCTCCACTACTTGGAGTTTGTTTCATAACTTTATTACCATTACCTATAACAACATTAGGTATACCAGCAGCATCCAAACTAGTCTTAGCAACATCCAATTTTTTATTAATAAAGCTAGGAACTTTATAATCCGCTATAGCAATAGAAGTAGTCTGAGTATCACTATTACCATAATATTTAGAAATATTAGCAACAATTTCTTTTATAGCATTACTAATCGGTTTTTGACTACCACCAGAAGGTCTTTTAACTGAAGCATAAATAATAACTTGAGGATTACTTCTCGGATATATTCCAGAAAAAGAAGAAATAATATCAGCTTTTCCTTGTAAATAACCACCACCATGTTCACTTGCAATTTGAGCAGTACCAGTTTTACCAATAAGCTCTCCCCCATCAATTCTATAACCGCTACCAGTATTACCATATCCATTAACAGTTTCATCCATTAGTTGTAACATTTTTTGAACTGTTTGTGTAGAAGCAACTCTTTCAATTTCATCTCTTTTGTTTTCAAGAACAACTTCTCCTGTTTCAGAATCAACAATTTTCTCAATCAAATACGGTTCAAGTAAAATACCATCATTGGTAAGAGGAGTCATAGCTTTAGCATTTTGAATAGGAGTAGTTAAAATACCCTGTCCAAATCCCGCATTATATATTTCTGTTTCATATTTAAAATCAAGCTTTCCTCTACTTTCACTAGGTAATTCAATACCAGTTTTTTTACCAAAACCTAATCTTTTAAAATATTGTCTTAACATTGTACTATTCATATGACGATTAATCATATTAATAACACCAACATTACTACTTAAAGCATAACCCTTATCAAAGGAAATTACACCCCAACCATTACGGTCCCAGTCACCAATAACAGTACCATCACTAGTTTCATAAGTACCAGAACGATATGTTTCACTTCCATCATACACACCATTTTCCATAGCAGCCATATAAGTAAATGTTTTCATAGTAGATCCAGGTTCATATGGAGTCTGACAGAATATATCCATATAATTAGAAATATTACGAAGATTAGGATCAAATCCAGGATCAGACGCAGTTGCAAGAACAGCTCCAGTCTTAGCATCTAAAACAGTAACAGTAAACCATTCCCATCCATAACCTTTACTAGAATTATTAATTGCTTGTTCAACAAAAAATTGAATACTAGAATTAATAGTCAAATAAATATCTTTTCCTTGAACAGCATCCTCAGTAAAAACAGGAGTATCAGGAATACGATATCCTTTTAAATCCTTTTGATATGAAATAGAACCGTCTTCTCCTCTAAGAGTAGCATCATACTCTTTTTCAATTCCCATCTCACCAGTAATAAATCCATCATCATCACTTTTAGCATAGCCAACTACATATGATGCAAACTGTCCTTTAGGATAATAACGTTTATAGCTCTCAATAAAATCAATTCCAGGAAGTTCTAAATCATCAATTTGTTTCTTAGTAATTTCATTTAATCCTTTTCCTTTAGTACCAAACTCAGTTTGATATACATTTTCTTTATTTAAATAATGAAGAACTTCATCTTTTTCCATACCTAAAATAGGAGCTAAAGCTTCCGCAGTACTTTCTTTATTAATAACATGTTGAGGTTTCTTAGGATTAGTAGTACGTCTCTCATCTAAATAAGCAATTAATTTATAAGATGCTACATTTTGAGCAAGAGCATCTCCATCAGCAGAAAAAATTGTACCTCTTTGAGCACTAATCTTATCAGTTTTAGTAGTACGTTTACTAGCTAATTCTTTTAAATTAACCCCATCAATCTCACTAGAAGTTCCAAGTTCTATAACTCTTCCTATCATTACACAAAATAAAAGAAGAGATATAAATATCGCCAACTTAGAATATTGAATCGTATTTTTTCTCTTCTTTTTCTTTTTCAATTAAATCACGTCCTAATACACGTCTAACTATCTTCGACTACTGTTTTAATATTACTATTATTATAACTTAATCCCTGCTCTTCTGCAACAGCCTGAATCTTAGTTAGAGAAGCAAGTTCATCTATAGCCATTGCTAAAGATTCATTTGTTTTCTTCTGTACTTCTATCTCTTTCTTTTGTTTCTCTACTTCAAAATTAATTTTAGCTAGAGTAGCTTTGGAAAAAACAATAGAAACAGGCGCTACAACCAACAAGAAAACAGCTAGAGTATATAATAATTTCTCAAACTTTGATGTTTTAACAACCTTTTTCTTCTTTTTTCCCATGTTATCCTCCTATTTTATTCTTTCTATAACTCTTAATTTTGAACTCCTTGCTCTCGGATTATTATCAAGTTCCTCATCACTAGGAACAATAGCCTTATTAGAGACTAACCTAAAATCAGGCAAGTATTCTAAAGGAATATTAGGCATTCCTTTTACTTTTTTATCAATTTCACATTTTTCTTTAAAAAAATTTTTTACTATTCTATCTTCTAATGAATGAAATGTTATAACACATACTCTTCCACCAACACTTAATAATTCTAATGCTTGCTCTAGAGCTGGTTCAATAACATCTAATTCATGATTAACTTCAATACGTATTGCTTGAAATATTTGTCTAGCCGGATGTTTATCAAATCTAAACTTCATAGGTACAGCACTCTTTATTACTTCAACTAATTCTAAAGTTGTTTCAATTGGCTTAGTTGCTCTATACTCTACTATTTTCTTCGCAATATTATTAGAGAATTTATCTTCTCCATATTTATAAAATATTCTAGTTAAATCTTCCTTAGAATATTTATTTACTACATCATAAGCAGATAATTTTTGAGATTTATCCATCCTCATATCAAGCTTTGCATCATTATGAAAAGAAAAGCCTCTTTCTGGATCATCCAATTGAGGCGAAGAAACCCCCAAGTCGAACAATACTCCATCAACTTGAGATACTCCTCGTTTTTCTAATTCTTCTTTCATATGTACAAAATTGCTCTTGATGATAGTGAAGTTAGTACCGATCTCACTAAGGCGATCGGTACTATGCCGAATTGCTTCACTATCCTGGTCAAAGGCGAATAAATACCCCTTATTTATTCTCTCCAAGATGTTACTACTATGTCCGCCATAGCCTAATGTTGCATCTACAATAATACTATTTTCGTTTAAATTTAGGGAGGAAATAGTTTCATTGAGTAGAACGCTGATATGCTTCTCCATCATAGATTCACACTCTCGTTAAATAGATTTTCAGCTATGTCTGACATATTGTCCTGAGTAGAATTAAAGAATTGAGTCCAGTCTTCTAAAGACCATATTTCTAGCCGATCTCCAGTTCCAATGACAACACACTCTTTGGATAAGTGTGCATACTGAATTAAAGGAGTAGAAATATTAATACGACCTTGTTTATCCAATTCTACACCGGTAGCACCTGACATAAAGAAACGATTAAAAACTCTCGCATCTTTTTTAGTGAAAGGTAATGAGTTAAGTTTTTCACAGATATCATTCCAATTCTTATTAGGGTACACGAAAAGACAATTTTCGATACCTCTAGTAACAATGAAAGAATCTCCAAGTTCCTCACGAAACTTAGATGGGATAATGATTCTTCCCTTTTCGTCAATTGAATGATGATATTCTCCTATAAACATATTCATCCCCCACTTTTCACCACAATCAACCACTACTTAATAATATACTACAAAATATCTGTTAAAAAGTAAAGTTCAAAAAAATAATTTTATACAATTTTTACACTCTTTTACAGAAAATAAAAAGCTGTGGAAAAAATTATTTCCACAGTTTATATAATTATTTAATTTTAATCAGCTGCATTAACGCAGTTCATATGATATGATTCATTACGCATTACTATAACGCAAGATGGTAATAATCCAGCTACGCTTTCATCATACATAATTACTTCTCCTGTTTTATTAATTTGAATATCTATAAGATCATCAACTCGACAAAAATAACCCCACTCATAAGAATCGGTACAACTATCATCAGTGCAAGCTGCTGTGATACCGCAAAGGCTTTCATCAAAAGCAGATAATAGTATACTCTTATTTGTTTCATAGTAAATGCTATCAATCCAGTCATTTCCATCCCAAAAACCTCCGCCTCCCCTTAATGAGTATACACCTGGAGTAAGAAGATTATTTGCTTGTGCCATTTCATTTGTTATGACAAAAACGCCATATATTTCATCTACTATTCCATTTTTAATTAAACTTTTTAAATACAATACATCTGTTGATAATTCTTCTTGCAATTGAGATTGAGCGCCTGTAGGATTATCATAATAAATAATTTCCGGATCCCACGCATCACCCAAATTAATTGGATAATCATTAGCAAGATAAACCATTTTATGAGCTATCACTGCGTTAGAATCAGCTTGAACATAATTTACTCCAAAGGATAAAGATATAGATTGAGCTGTAGAAGGTAAATCATTTGGATTTATATCAGTTCTATATTCAACCCTTACTTTATATGTTTCAAAACTATTGGCAGATAAAAGATGTTTAGTTAATATTTCCTCTCCATCACCATAAGTAACGGTATAATTCAAATAGTTTGGTATCGTTGCTGTCTTATTAATAACATCAATCATAGCATCTATAGTACCATCATTTTTTGCATCCACAGTAAACTAATAAAAATCTCCAGGTTTAGATAATCTTACTTGAAAACTAACAGTAGTTTTATTTGTATCTATTGTTGGAGCAGTAGTTACTTGAGAACCTGTTACAGAACCACTGGTTACTAATACATTATTCCAATAAACATTCCATGTATTAGCATCTACATCAGTTGTACCATTAATATTTAATGTTGTTGTTAAATAAGCATATCCTATTCCAAAGAACAAAACTATAAGTATTATTCCAACAATCAGTGATTTTCTTTTTTTCATATCATCATCTACTATAACAATTATAACATACAAAATAAAAAAGAAGTCTAAATAAGACTTCTACGTGTAAATGTATCAATATCTTTATCAATATAAATATCAATTACACCTTTATTAACAATCTTAATAAATCCCATACCACTTATAACTAAATCTTCATCATATTTCATATTATAAGTAATCTTATTTTTATCTTTTAAATCTTTATTACGAATAATATTTAATAATCTTTTTACTTTTAAATCATTAGAAATAAATAAAGTAAAACTATTTCTTTCACCTTCAACATAATCAATTCTAACTAAATTCTCTATTACTATAGATTGATTCTTTTTTAATTGATACGTTCTCGGTTTAATTTCAGTTTTAGTAGAAATCTTTTTAACCATTTTTTGATCAACATGATTTAAAATAGATCCATTATCTACTAATCCTGGAGTATCAATTAAGGTTAAATGATCATTAATTTCAATAGTAATTGTACTTAATGTAGTAGAAGGTAATGGACTCATAGTAAGTTCTTGAGTATTTTCAGAATAATTCTTAATTAATTTATTAATTAAACTACTTTTACCAGCATTAGTATGACCTACTACATATACATTCTTACTAGTTTGAAAATATTTAATTCTTTTTAATAAATAATCAATATTATAGTTTTTAGCAGTACTAATAACAATAATCTCTTCAAAATGAATATTCATTCCTTCAAGATAAGCTTTTAATTTTTCTTCTTTAACAGACTTAGGTAATACATCAATTTTATTAAGTACTAATATCATTTTATTTGGAATAATAGTACGTATCTGTTCTATATTTTTTTCTAGATTTAATAAATCAGTAATATATAAAACTAAATCTTTAGTCTTACCAACTTCTTTTAAAATATCAATATATTCATCATTTGATTTTGCAACGACTTGATACTCTCCATAATTCTTCATTCTAAAGCATCTTTGACAAATATCATTTTCTAAATTAGTAGTATATCCTTCTTGTAAGACATTCTCATCCTGAAGAATAACTCCACAACCTTGACAACGTTTTTCATTATTCATAATATTTACCTCTTTCAAAAACTCCTCGTTTCTGATATCTTTTTATAATTTTAGCTTCTAATTCTCTATTAATACCGGTAATCTTTAAATCTTCTCCCATTGGATCAACAAGTACAGTCATAATATGAAATCTATTACCAGCTAATATATCTGTAATCATTTGATCACCTATTAAACACATTTCTTTTTTCTTAAGATGGTAATAATTCTTTATTCTTAATAATCCAAAAGTAGAAGGTTTCATACTCCAACAAACTCCACCTACTCCTAAATCTTCTAGATATGGTTTAATTCTTCTTCTAGTATTATTTGAACATATAAGAATTAGAAAATCTTCTTTTAATTTAGTAATTAATTGTTTTACTTTTCTAGGACTTTTCTTATGAGAAGTTAATCCCAAAGTATTATCCAAGTCAAAAACAAGGCAAGTAATGCCAAGTTCTTTTAAATGAGCATAATCTATATCAAATATACTCTTTTGATAAATTTTAGGTCTAAATAATCCCATAAGAAAACCTCAACAAGTATTATATATTAAATATATTTTTTTGTCTAATTATTAACTCTTTGTGTAATCATAGTAGTACAATTATTAATCTTCTTAATTGTATAACCGTTTTCTTTGCAATAATGAATTATATTTCTTAATGCATCTCTAGTATATGGTTTTATATCATGCATTAATACCATATTTACTCTATCTTTTCTTAAACTATTAACTACATTAGCATATACTTGATTAGGATCAGTTGTTGAACCAGCATCTCCTGAAGAAATATTCCAGTCATAATATTTATATCCTCTATTTTGTACTTCTTGAGTTAAACGAGACATTATTCCTTGAGAATATCTTCTACTAATAGTATTACTTGCTCCTCCTGGAAAACGCATAAATTTAGAATCATATCCAGTAATTCTTAATACTCTATCATGAACACTTTGTAAATCATTAAAGAATGCTTCATCAGAAGAATAAATAGTAGCATAATTATGACTAGCAGTATGTAAAGCTACAGTATGGCCTTCATCATATTCTCTTTTAATTAATTCATCAGGTCCTTTATTAGTTACAAAGAAAGTAGCTTCTACACCCTCTTCTTTTAAAATGTCAAGTATTACATTAGTAGTACCTTCATTAGGTCCATCATCAAAAGTAAGATAAACAACTCCATTACTATCACTATTACTTACATTTACTTTTCTAACAGCAGTACCTATATTACCTGCTTTATCAGATACTTTATAAGTAAGATTATATTCACCAACTAAACTATTATCAACACTACCATCTATTGCAACTTTACTTGTAAGATCTTTATCACAATTATCAGTTGCTGTAAAACCAGGCTCGGCATATACTTCATTAGCACACATTTCAACAACTTCAGATCCAGTTAAAGTAATAACCGGTTTTTCTATATCTTTATAAATTAATTTCTTATTAATTTTCTTTTCATTACCATTACTATCAGTAACAGAATAAGTAACCATATCTTTACTAATATTACTTTTTACTTTAGAAGTTAAATCACCATCATAATTATCAAATGCTTTTATTTTTTCTATTTTATATTTAGTTCCAGGACAAACATAAATATCATCTTTAGTAATTTCTAATTTAGGTTTAGTATTATCACTTACTTCTACAGTACGTACAACTTTTCTACTAAATATTCCAGAACCAACTTTATAAGTAATTTTATATTCACCTAATTTTTTAGAATTAACTTTACCTTTAACTTTTACTTCATCAGTAAGATCTTTACCTAAATACTTAGCTTTATATCCTTTTTCTTTATATTTTTCCTGATATTCAATTACTACTTTATTACCACCTTTAAGTTTAATTTGAGGAAGGACAATATAATTAACAAAAACAGTAACTATAAATAAAGTCACAACAAAAATACATCCAATAAAGAACTTCTTTGTTAGACCAAATTTTTTAAGTATCTTTTTCATAAGATCATCCCTCTACTTTCATATTATATAAAAATAAAGTATAATTGTAAAACTATTTAATACATATCTTGACTATTTTTAAATAAACCAATATTTGCTAAAGAAAAATCATAATAAACATCTTTAAAAACTGTTTTACAATAATCACATGTTCTGCTAGAAACATGAGCTCCACAGTTAGGACATATTATATTTTTATCTTTATCTACAACAAAATCCAGTACAAACTGTTCATGTTTAGCAGCCTCATCATTTCCTCTAAGATATTTTCCCTTCATATCAGTTACATAATCAAAGAAAGAGACATGTAATGTCATTTTTATAGATATAGTTTGATTATCTAAAGAAACATTTTGAATATTAAAAGCATACAAACTAAAATCATTTATAGCATGTATTTCTTCTTTTGAAGCATAACTTTCATATTGATTAGCAAGACTTTCATATAAAGAATCAACACATAATTTTTTTAATGTATCTAAATCTCCATCAGATAAAGCTTCTTCAACCTGGATAAATCTTTGATATAAATCTTCTAGTAACGCTTTTTCCCCCCCTATTTCAGGAAGATATTTATTAATTATTTCATCATAATCATGAATAGTTTTATCTTTACTATCTACATGTGATTTCATTGAATACATTTTAAGTCTACGTTTTCCTATTATATTAATTGAAAATACTATCATAATACCTGCAGCATAAATAATTAATAAATATAATAATCTAAAGTTTTCAGGTAATTTATCTATAACAAGTCCCATTAAAATAATAATAACTATTAAACATATAGTAATAAGAAGAATTCTATTTTCTTTTTTTCTGTTTTTTTCTTTCATATTACTACCCCATTTCTACAATATAATAATCAAATTCTTCATCATCAAATATATTTCCACAATGAGGACATTTTTTATCTAAATAAATATCATATGATGCTCCGCATCCTTTGCAACAATAAAAAGGTAAAGATTCATCATTTTTACAAAGATAAAAGTCATGTAGTATTTGAATAGTGTCAATATTACTACCATTAACTATTTCTCCATTAGAAACATAATATTTAGAAAATTTACATGTAGAAGAAACTCTAATTTTAGGTGTTCCTCTATCAATACATATTTCAGAAATAATAGAGTCTATAAATATATTATCATATTTAATATTATTTCCTTTTTCTTTTGCCCTATCTATAATACTTTTAATTTTATTATAAACTTTATCATTCATATAATAATGTACTGAATCTAAATCATTATTATTAATAGCTATACAAATCTTTTGAATCATTCTATTTACTTCACCAATAAATTGAGCCTTATTAAAAGTATTATCTTTTATACTGTATTCTTCAATAGTCATAAACATCCACCACTTCAGATTATATATTCCACATCTTATTATAACATAATAATTAAAAAAACATATAATCATCTGATTATATGTTTTAAATTAATGTTTAATTTTTTTCTTAATAGTAAGATAACCATCAAGTAAGAATTTTCTATTAGTTACAAATGCATATATACAAACAATTATTAAACTAAATATATTAGTATAAAAATGATTATAATAATAGAATACAAAGGCAAAAACAGTTATTAAGAAACTCTTTATAAATAATCCTTTTTCATATTTTAAATTCATATATTTTTTTAAATCAATATGTCTATATATAAACATAGCAAAATAAGATATTGCAGTAGAAATACATGCTGCATATAAACCAATAAATTTAATAAATATTACATTAATTAAAATATTAATAATTGCACCCATTATAGTAGTAGAAGCAACCTGCTTACTCATTTTTTTAGCAAGATATATTTGACTATATAAACATATAGCTACATTAAATACAGTTGCTAAAACTAAAGGGGGAATATAATTATATGCTCCATCATATTTAGAATCAATCATTATTGGGAATACAAATGGCATACAAGCAATCATACCTACTCCTAAAGCAACAAATAATTTCATGACTGTATTTGCTATATCAGAAAAGAACTCATCTCTATCAGGACTATTAATATGTAAAGATGCTGATTCACTCCAACTTAAATTAAATATACCAGTTAAGCTAGATATAATAGTTGGAAATTTATTACTAATAGCATACAATCCATTAAAACTAGCCCCTAAAACAAAAGATACTATAGTTCTATCACTGACATTAACTATCCACCAACTAATACCATTAGGTACTAAAGGTATAGAGTACTTATACATATCCTTTAACAATTTATGATCTACTAATTTAAAATCAATCTTAGGAAGTAATTTTAATCTTATAAATAAATATAAGGAACAAATAAAGTTAGCTAAAGCCATAGATATAATCATACCTTCAGCTTGCATTCCTACATAACATATTAAGAATATATTACTTACTACAGTAGTAATACCAGTTAATATACAACTTATTGAAAAATCAAGTGTTTGTCCAAAACCTCTAGCAATCTGTAAGAAATTACCAGATAAAACACATACAACAATATCAATCCAAATAATAAATCTAAATGGTATATCAATAAAACTAGTAACAATAAAATAAATAATACTAAATAAAGTTAAACTAATACATAATACATAAAAGTTATTACTAATCAGAGTCTTAGTATCTTTATCTTTACCTCTAGAATCAATTAAGAATCTAAAAATACTCATTTCAAGTTCCATTGTAATAATAGGTACAAATAAAGTAACATAAGTCTGAATTAAATCAACAATACCATACTCTTCAGTAGCTAAATAAGCTGTATATAAAGGTAATAAAAAGAAAGATATTAATTGAGTACATACTTTACCAAAAAATATAATAATAGTTGTTTTGGCAAATTGTTTCTTTTTATTCATAATGTCTCCTCCTAATTAAATAATACCCATAGTATATGAATATTCCTACAATAGAACCAAAACTATCAATAAGAACATCTATAATATTACCACTTCTTCCAGGTACAAACAACTGGTGTATTTCATCACTACAAGCATATAAAAATGAGAATATTAAAGCATATATAATCATTTTGTTATTAATTAAATTATATTCTTTAATTAAACTAATTACAAAGAAACCTAATAATAAATATATAGTAAAATGAGCACTTTTACGTACAAGTACAACATATTTATCAATTGTTTCTTGTCTTGTATCTTTATCTAAAGAATGTCCTGCCATAAATTCTGCAATTGAAACAATAACATGATTACTCTTTTTATCAGAAGCTTCTGCAGGATCATTAGAAAACATAAATATACTAATCATACATAATAATACAAGAATTATTTTTATTATCTTAATAATCATGTTATTCACCCTCATAAATATATCATACTTATATTAAAAAATACAAAGAATTAACTTTGTATTTTATTCTTATCTTGTAAAGAATAATTATTAGAGATATTTATTATTTCATTAAAAGAAGAAGAAACATCTCTATCTTTCATATTTCCAAGTCCAAATGTAGAATACTTAGCTTCTTTTATTTTACCCATACATATAAGCATTCTAATTAAATCTTCTCCTTTATTATAATCTATTATAAATTCATTAAATAATTTTTTATAAAAACCCTTTTTAAACATTTCTTTAGAATAATTATCTAGTAAAGAATCACTTCTCCAATCCTTAGCAAGATCAAGACAAGAAACAAATCTTTCAGCAACTTCTTGAAATTCACGATATTCAACAAAGTTAGATGTAAAATAACCATCGGGATAAAGACTTTTACTAGTAAGAGTATTTTTATCGGGTCTATTTAAACCTCTCTTATTAAAGAAAATATTTTCTCCAACATTTTCAACTACCACTTCATCTAATAATTCAAACCCTTTAGCAAAATATTCAAAATCATCTTCAACAACATCACTATATATTTTTTTTAAATACCTTGTTAATTCATATAAATTATCATTATTAGATGCAGTAATAATATGTCCCAATTCATGATACATAGATAATTCATATGTTTCTTCTTGATTTAATCCATAGAAACATCCAGGCTCAGGATTAATTTCAATAACACCTCGATATGATAAACCATTAATCTTATCACGATATTTCCCATCTAATAATTTAATTAATTTAATACTGTTTAATTGATTTAAAATATTACTAGAATTATTTTTATTCAAATAACCCAATCTTAATAATCCAGCAAAATAATTCTCATAAAATAAAAATAATTCAGTTAATTTATTTTCTTCATTTGAAGGGCAATTATCAAGAGATTTTCTATATAAAGATTCTACTCTATAGGCAAAGCCAGTATATCCTTTTAAATTCCAATCATAATGAAATCTATACATAAAAATCCCCCCTTCAAAATTGCTTGTTATTATATCATAAAACATAAAAAAAGTCACGTTTCCGTGACTATTTTTTTGTTTTTCTATTTTCTACTGCTTGATATGCTTCTTCTATATCATTAAAGTAAATTGTTTCATCTTTTAGTTTTTCATATGTTTCATTACCTTTTCCTAAAACTAAAACCATATCTCCATCTTCTGCCATATCAACAGCTTTTTGTATTGCTTCTCTTCTATCAATAACTATTTCATAATTATCATGAGTATCTTTTAATTCTGAAATAATATCTTCACATATCTTCATTGGATCTTCACTTCTCGGATCTTCATAACAGAATATTGCGTATGTGGCATTTTCTACAACTACATTACCAACTTTTGGTCTCTTATAAGGATCTCTTTCTCCTGCTTGTCCAATTACAACAATACTACGATTAATATTTAAAGTATGAACAAAATTTAATAATTTAGAAATACCATTAGGAGTATGAGCATAATCAACCATTACATAATATGGTTCATCTATATCAAGTAATTCTAAACGACCACTAACTTTTATTTCTCCGACTCTATTTAATAATTCATCAAATGAAAATCCTAAAGCCAAACAACACAACATTGCACAAGCAAGATTATATACATTAAAATCGCCCATCATTGGACTAGTAAATTTATGTTCTTCATCTTTATAAATAAATACTATATCAGTATGATCAGGATATAATTTAAATGATTTAATCTGTAAATCATTATCTTCACCCATACCATAAGTAAGAATATGTCCATTACAAGCTTCTTTACATTTTTCAAAATATTCATCATCATGATTAAGAATAGAATATCCATCTTTTTTAGTTTGTTTAAATAACATTAATTTAGATTCTAAATAATTTTCAAATGACCCATGAATATTTAAATGTTCAGAAGTAATATTAGTAATTGCACTAATATCAAATTCCATAGCAGTAAGTCTTCCTCTATAAAAAGCTTCACTTGATGCTTCAATAGATGCATATTTACAGTCATAATCAACGAATTCACTTAAATATTTATATAAGTTATGGGCATCAGGAGTAGTATTAGGATTATCTCCACTAAACTTAGCACAACTTCTACCATTAGTACCAATATATCCACATAAATCACTACCAATTAATGTTTGAATAATTGTTGTTGTACTAGTTTTACCATCAGTACCAGTAACACCAATCATAGTTAATTTATGATCTGGATAATCATAAAATCTTTGACATAGGAATGGTAATTCTTTATTAGTATCATCAACTTTAACTATTGGTACACTTTTCTCTCCTACATCTTTTGATACTACTATTGCTGCTGCTCCATGAGCTATTGCATCATCAATATAATCATGTCTATCAGCAGTAACTCCCTTTGTACAAATAAAAATATCTCCATCTTCTACTTCTTTAGAATTAATTCTAACATTCTTAATTTCAACGTCACTTTCTATTTCAGGATACAATTCATTTAATTTTTTCATTCTATCACCTAAAACAATTATACAGTAAAGAATATATAAATTAAAGCATTTTTGTTGAAGCAATCACTAAATTACGTTAAAATGGTTATGGTGATAATATGAGAACGATGATTTTTGGAGCAGGATCTGATTTAGGAGTTCATATTGATGGAGCTAGTTTAGGTCCAAAACAATTAATGAATGATATTAATACTTTCTATAAAGGAGAAAGTATGTTATTTCAACAAGATGCCAATATTATCAAAAGTAGAAATTTTGGTGACCGTCGTAAAAATGAATATGAAGTTGAAAAGTTCAATTCTGAATTATATAAAAATATGGTAGATAAAATAAAAGAGGAATACTTTCCTATTATGATTGGAGGAGATCATTCCGTTGCTATAGCATCTGCCTTAGCATCAGCAAAAGTTAACATTGATGTTGGAATAGTATGGATAGATGCTCATACCGATTATAATACATTTGAATCAACAATAACTGGTAATATTCATGGACTTCCTCTAGCAGCTATCACAGGATATAAATGTAATGAATTAAGATACTACCACGATGGTAAAATAATTCAGCCATCACGTACAGTTATTGTTGGAGCTAGAAGTATTGATGAAGCAGAAAAAGATAATTTAAGATATGCCGGAGTAACAGTTTTTTCAACACAAGATATTAAAGAAAAAGGAATAGACGCTGTTATGGATGAAGCCTTTAAAATAGCAGGATATAAAACAAAAGGAATTCATGTAAGTTATGACATTGATGTCATTGATCCATATACTGCTCCAGGAGTATCTGTTCCAGAATATGATGGAATATCAGAAGAAGAAGCAATGAAAATAAATGAGTATTTAGTAAAGCATATGAATGATATTTTATCATTTGATTTAGTAGAATTTAACCCATTAAGAGATCAAGATCGTAAAACAGAACAAATTGCCTTAAATATTTTAACTCAAATTATTAATGCTGCTGAAAAGAAAAAGAAATGGGAACAAAGAACAATATATTAAAAAAAACAACTATAAGTTGTTTTTTTATTATCTTAATAATTTCTATTTCTTAAGAAGGATGGTACTTCATAATCTCCACCAGTAGGTACTTCATCATCATTTTCTTCATCATTTAATGATTCTGGTTGATATGAATTATACTCTTCACGTGGAGCAGATCTTCTACCAGTAATATTCTCTCTAGTATTATTTTGATTATTAGCACCATTACTATATACTACAGGTTCTTCCTTCTTCTTTTTATCAAAACCAGTAGCTATAACAGTAACAATTACTTCATCACTTAAGTTCTCATTAATAACAGAACCAAAGATTGTATTAATATCAGTATTAGCAGCACTTCTAACTACTTCAGCAGCTTGTTCAGCTTCGAATAATGTTAAGTTAACTCCACCAGTAATATTGATAATTGCGTCAGTTGCTCCCTCAATAGATTGTTCTAGTAATGGAGATGAAACAGCTTGTTTAGCAGCTTCTAATGCTCTGTCTTCACCCATACCGATACCAATACCAATTATAGCACGACCAGAGTCTTTCATAATTGCTTTAACATCTGCAAAATCCAAGTTAACAAGTCCAACTACAGCAATTAAATCTGAAATTGATTGTACACCACGACGAAGTACATTATCAACTTCCTTAAATGCTTCTAACATTGGAGTAGATCTATCAATTATTTCTCTTAAACGATCGTTAGGAATAACAATCAATGTATCTACATGTTTCTTTAATTCTTCAATACCTGCTAAAGCATTATCCATTCTTCTCTTACCTTCAAAAGAGAATGGTTTAGTAACAATAGCAACAGTTAATGCTCCTAAGCCTTGAGCAATCTCAGCTACAACAGCAGCAGCACCAGTTCCAGTACCACCACCCATTCCAGCTGTAATGAAAACCATATCAGCTCCACTTAAAGCATCTTCTATTTCTTTTTTAGACTCAATAGCAGATTCTTTTCCAACTTCAGGTTTTCCCCCTGCTCCAAGTCCATCTGTTAAAGTAGCACCTATTTGAATTTTAACATCTGCTTTAGAAGAATTTAATACTTGTAAATCTGTATTAGCAGCAATAAATTCTACTCCTTTAACACCTGATTCTATCATACGATTAACAGCGTTTCCACCACCGCCACCTAAACCGATGACTTTGATTTTCGCTAATTGATCCATTTCTAATCCGCCTATCATACTTTTTCCTCCTTAATCATCGAAATAGTGTCTAAACACTTTATTAGTTATATTATCAACGATTTCTGAAGCATCAACCTTAGACATTTTTTCGATATCTTCTTCTAAAAACATATTATAGGTTTTACCTCTTAAATCAAGTTTATCCTTAAAGTATTTAACAATTCCATAACAACTACTATATTTATTATGTCTAACACCCATAGCAGTCAAATTACATATTTTAGCAACAAAACCAAATTCCTGTTCCACTAAATATTGGAAACCAGCCAATTCACTTAAGCCACCTGTTATTATTATATAACGTATTTCTCTATTTGTTAAGTTTTTTATTTCATTTTTACTAACATTTAATAACTCTTGAACTCTAGCTTCTACTACTTTAGAAATACTTAATTGATTTACTTCTTTAACTTCATTTTTATCAACCTGTAATTCCCAAATCTCACTTTCATCTGCATAACTAGACAAAGCAACAGCAAATCTTTCTTTCATAGCACGAGAATCACTAAGCTTACATTTATAAACATAAGTTAAGTCTTTATCAACATGTTTACTACCAATAGGAATAATACCATGTTTAATCTGAATACCCCTATTAAAAATAGAAATATTAGTACTCTCTTCACCTATATTAATAACTGCTCCAACTAATTCATCGTATTTCTTATCTTTCATACAGTAATAATCTCCATATGAACTATAACAAATATCAATAGTTTCAAGTCCTGCTAATTTTAATACCTCAAGTAATCTATATAAAGGTTCTTTAGGAGTTGTACTACAAACTACTCTAGCACTTAACTTACTACCTTTCATACCTTTAGGATCATGAACTCCAGTATCAGTATCTATATTAAAATTAATAGGCATAGCTGTAACTAATTCATCTTCTTCAAAATCAACATCCTTTAAAGCATCTTGTAAAACATTACTAACATCTTCTCCACTAATATTATTATAATCAATAACATCAGTCTCCCCAGAAACAATATCCATCGTACAATCTAGAGGAGAAACACATGCAATTACTTTAGTAATTCTCATTCCAAGTAGATTATTAGCTTCTTTAACAGCATTCTTAACACTAGATACTGCAGACTTCATATCAGAGATAAATCCATCTTTAATACCAGAAGAAGGACTAGAAGTACACGCTAAAACATGATATTTATTATTAATTTTTTCACAAACAATAATTTTAATTGTATCAGTTCCAAGATCAATTGACGCATAAATATCATTCATGGAAATTCATCTCCTATCCTCAAATTTTATTATACAATATTTTACTTTTTTTGAAAAGTTATTTTATATAATCATAATTATTTCCAACATAATTATTAATAATATATCTACTAATATTTAAAGGATTATTTAAATATATTTCATCACCATTTTTATATTCTTCAGGAATATATATTGCACTAAAAGTAGAATTACGTATATTTAATAATTCATTACTATCAACATTATAATATGACTTCATAGTTTTATCATCAACAGCATGAATACCATGATCACCCTGAATAATTATAATAGCATTATTATCTTTATTTTGAATATAACTAATCATCTCAACCATTAATTTTAAAGCATATATATATGTCTTATCATAATCATCTAAATCATCATTAAATTCTCTAATTAATTTACCATTTTCATCAAAATTCCAATTTAAATGCAAAATAATATTATCAATAAAATAAAATTTAGGATTATCTTCTATTGAATAAGAATCTTCTAATGATTTCATAATAGATTTAATCTGTAATGAATCAGTACTACTAAGTAAAGGATAATCTTTATTAGAAAAAACAGGTTTTATTTTCTTCTCTGCCAAATAATTATCTACTAAATGATTAAATCTTTGTCCACGTACCTTTAAAACATAATTATATAAATCATCTTGACTATTATTATTTTTAAAATAACCAATCTTTTGACCATTAAGATCATAAATATAATCAGCATCCATAGACGTATATTGATCAAACAAAGCAATACTAATAGTAGTATAATTCTTTTTCTTTAAACCCTGAAACAACTCATTATTAAAACGTATCTCTGTAGTGTCTTTAAAATCAACACTATTTTTAGTAATACATTTATTCTTAACACATTTTTCATATTCAGCTAAATAATCTTTTAAAAAATTATCATAATACATAGGATTAAACAAAGCATTTAAAGCTAAAATAGTATGATATCCTCCATTAAAAGAGGTATCTGAATTAACATAAAAATCTTTATCTTCAAGGTTATTCCTATAATCACTTAAGTCTCTTTTATAATATTTATTAATAAAATCTAAACTAGCCATTCCATCCATATGAACCCAATAAATATTAGGATTCTTAGTATTATCATTTACTTTAACATTATAGTTTTCTTTATAATGACTATTTCTAGAAGCATATGAAATACCATGATATATTGCAACAACTGTATTATATCCTAATAAAAAAATAGCCATAAAAGATATGATAATACAGATTATTTCAAATATTGCCAAAACATTATTATTAGGTTTTTTATATATTATTGAAATAATAGTTAATATAATAACAATTATCTTATAGATAATAGATCCCGGTATAAAGAATAATACTAATATTGTTAATAACATCAAAAAATTCTTATTTGCAACAAACTTATATAAAGCAAAATAAAATACTATTTGTATTAAAGCATTCTTTACAATTAAAAATAAAGCATCAGTAAAAAACATTTCAAATGTTCCACCATTAATTGAAAAATTATTATTAAAAATAAATAAAAAATAAACAATAGTAAAAAAAAGAGGAATAAAAAATAAATATTTAGGATTTTTAAAATCTATTTTCATTTTTTAACCTCCATTAAAAATAAAGTCCTTTTAGAATTTTTTATTTGTTTTTCCTCTATAATTTTAAAATATTTAGAAAATACTTTTTTAAACGTATCAATATCATAATAATCAAAAATATCTCTTCTAGTTTTTAATAATACTTCTACTTGAGAATCATCTTTAGGAACAAATTCTATTATTAAATAATTAGTTATATTACTTAAGAATTCCCCCACCATTTCAAAAGATAAATTATTAGATATTACCATATGATGAAGAAAAGCCAAAACAAGTGTTAAAGAGGCATTACCTCTGTCCATAAAACTATTTCTTTCCCTATTAGCAAATCCTATTCCACTAGAAGGATTATTAATATCCATAAGTAAAGGTAATATAGAAATATTTTTATCTTTAATATCATTATAATTTTTTTCTATAGAATTACTATCAATATCAAAGGAAATAACATTACCACCAACTTGATCATATACTAATTTAGAAAACCTACCGTCATTAGCACCTAAATCAAAAACAATATCATTCTTATTAATGGTAATTTCATTGCAAAAATCTTTTATTATTTTTTCCTTATCTAATAAAGCCTCTTTTTCATAATTAGTAACTTCATAATAATTCATCCATTCTGTTTCATATGCTTTTAATTTTAACTTATCTATCTGTTTTTCAATCATATCAAACATATTTAAAATAGATTGTTTTTTTATTTCTACTCTTTTAATATCATTATGTCCATCATAATTATGTTTTATTATACTTTTATTTTGTAATTTAACATGAATATAACTAATAAATCCACCTTTTTTACCTAAAATATTAGAACATAAATCAAGAGGAATACCATCAATATATTCCTTTAATAAACCATTCATTCTAATATCAACATATTTCATTAATACTAATGGTGCAATAAAATGACGACTAAATTGACCATAAGCTTCCCATGGAGTATTATCTTTATAAAACATAAAAGATAAAGTATCAATAAAAATAGCTTTACCATTTAAAAACTGAACATTATAACAACTACTATCTTTTAAAATCATCCCATACTTCATAGCAATCTTATTAATCTTTAAAGTAAGTAATGCTGCATCTTTTAGCTCATCAAAACACCATTCATATGGATAAGAAATATATGGTATTTTTTCTACTTCAATAGCAATATAATCTTTTTTATTATCTATTTCTTTATGAGATACTAATAATTTATTATCGACTAATTCTTGATATAAACCACTATTCATCAAATAATTATATTCATCAAAGTAACAAGGATTAATATGTCTCATAACCTTATTATCAGCATAATAAATATATCCAGAAGGATCACGAAAAGAAGATAATTCTACTTTATTTTTCATCTTTCTTATCCTTATTAAAGAAATTTTTTATTTTATTTTTAAACACCGCAAAAAAAGCAGCAACAGATGCTAATCCTGCTAATAATAATTGAATAATTAAACTCCCAGTACCTGGATCAAAATACATATAACCACATCCTACCACTAAATTATAGCATAACTAATATAGTAAACAAAATAAAAAAGATGAAAAATCTTTTTTATTCTTTATAATATACTTCAAAAATATATTTTTTTTCAATTAATTTAGAGTTATTTCTAACATAATCTACAAAAACCTTATTAAATTGAGAATAAGAAGAAGAATTATAAGAACTCATATCTACAATATAATAAGAATCATGATTTTTATTAAAAATTTTAATCATCTTATCTGTCCCATGATATCCATGATTACCATAAAAAAGAACATCATAATAATCAATCTTATTTCCTCTAGATATATCATACATCATTTTAGAATAACTTAATACAGTTGCACCTTTATGCTTATCATAATAATCAAAAAACAAAACTGAATTATCATAATTTTCCTCAGGCATTAATAAATAATTAAATTTAGGAATTTTTTTAATAATAGTAGGTTTATAACTCATATAAGCACCAAATCCCATTAATATAGATACAAATAATATTAAGAATATAATAACTAATTTTAATCTTTTTAAATTATAATTAAAATACTGTAATAACATTAAAGTAATACAAAACAAATAATAAGAAAAATGATGAAAATCAAATATAGGTATAGCAAATATTATACAAAGAATAAAGTAATAATTTAAAATATTTTTCCTGTTTTTAATAGTAATAATAATACTAACAACAAATAATAATAAACTCATAATATGCCATATTGAAAAAGGCCTACTATTATTACCAGCGAAATCAAATAATCCCAAAATACATAAATCAATAAAAGCACCAAAACTTTTAGTGATCAACAAGTAAATAGCAAATATTCCTAGTACAATAAATATTCCAAATAACCTTTTAAATACTTTTTTATAATCTTTATAATAAAAAATAAAACTAGGAATAATAAATAATAAACCTATTGTATGTTTACTTAAAATTGCAAGACCAATAAGTATTCCAATTAATAAATCTTTATTAGAATAATTCTTTTCAAAATATAAGATTAAAACTAATAATAATAAAATTAATATATTGTAAGTAGCTCCAATAATTGAACCATATGACAAAACAACAATAGCTAAAAGTAATAGTACTTTTTCATTATACATTTTATGTAAAAAATAAAATAAAATTGTTACTAACAAAGCATTCTCTATCAAAAAAACAATAAAATTATCACATAACAGTAATCCTAAAGACATAATAAAAGAATATAAAGGGGTTGAAATAAGATTAAAATCTAAATATGGTATTTCACCATTAACAATAGCATGACTAAATCCATAATGAGCAACTGCATCAGAATAAATACTCGGAAAGAAAATAAACCAATAAAGAAGCATAATTAAAACAAACAAAATAAAATAATAATAGTTTTGTTTAATTATTTTTATCATAAAAATCTCCTTATAATATAATTATTTTAATTCATAAATATCATAAATCATTACAGAATCAATCTTTTTTCCATTTTTTATAACATATTTCATAGCAGTTTTATCAGCTTGACATTTTTCATCCAATTCATCTTTATATATTATAAATAAAGAATCTTTTTTATCTTTTATATCATTAATAATTTTATCGCTACCATGATAACCATAATTACCATAATTAATAAGATCCAAATAAGTAATTGGAGTATCAGTTATTATTCTATAATAATATGCACCTGATGTTAAAAAAACAAAATCACGATCACTATTTTGATTTAAATAAGCTAGTATTGCATGACTAAATTCCAATGAATCATCTCGAATATAACGATACTGAAAATGATTTAAATCATTAGGATAAATAATCTTATATCCATCATTATATCTATAAATATTAATAGTAGATATTATTATAAAACAAACAACTAAAATTAGTTTTAAACTGATTTTAAAATTAATATTATATGCCATTAAAACAACAATTAATAATCCAATAAAACCAATAATACTATGATGAATATCAACAAGAGGAATCATCATAGTAGAAAAGGCTAAAGCATAATAATTATTAATATTATTTTTATTTTTATATATTAAATATCCTGTAATTATTAAATACATAATTAAAGCTATATAACCAAAATTAAAGCCCGGAGTATTATTACTTCCAAAATCAAATAATCCAAAGAAACATAAATCTATAAATCCATAAAAATTCTTATTAATTAATAAGAAAAGTAAAAATATAAAACAAGGTACTATAAAACCAATAAATCTATGTAGTAATTTCTTTTTGTTTTTTAAATAATATAAACTCGGCAATATAAAGAATAAACCAACAGATTGTTTTGTTAATAAAACAAATCCAATAATAATACCTATCAAATAATCATTCTTTTCTTTCTTTTCCAAATATAAAATAATTACAAATAAAAATAATAAAAATAAATTATAGTTTGGAAATGTAACGTAAATAGAAAATACAAGTGTTATAATTCCTATTAAATAAATATTATTTCCAATTAATTTATATATGAGATAACATAATACAACTAAAATAATAGCATTCTCTATATGAAAAACAAGCATGCTACTACCAAAAACATGAAATATTAAAGACATAATAAAAGGATAAAACGGAGTAATAACCATATTAAAGTCCTTATATGGGATTAGTCCTTTATAAATATTATGTGCAAACCCATAATTCCAAACTTCATCACTTTGTAATTGATGAACAAATAAATTAATAAATAAAAAAGAAAAAAATAAAATGAGAAAAACAATAATACTTTTATATTTTTTCATATTATCACTCCTTATAATACTCATTTTATTCCATAATCTTAAAGTGATTACCACTATCTAAATAAAGAATACCTTTATGCCCTTCTAATTGAGATAAAACCTCATTATAATGATTTATCATCTTAAACTTAGTTAAAGTAAGATAAACCATATTTCCATCATCCATATATAATAAAAATCTATCCTTATCATAATCATTAGGTTTATATTCTATATCACTAATCTTAGATAACGTATCTTCCTCTACTTTACCCATACCAGTAATAAACTTATTAAATTTCTTATCAGGTACATAATTAAGAAGTCTAGGAACACGAAAATCTTTACTAATATCATCTTCTCCTACACTTTTTTGATTAGCAAAAATATATTTATTCTGATTATTATCATAGAAAATTGCTCTATTCTCATCAATATCCACTTCTAAAATAAAACCTAATTTTTTATGAATCTTACATTCACTAATATAAGAAGAATTTAATATTTTATCACAAGCCTTACTACTATTAAGCATAAGAAAGGGAGGATAATCTTTAATATTAGCCATTTCTATAATATAATCATCACTTAAATAACTATTACCTTTAATTAAAATATTATGAATAGGTTCATTTATTAAATATCTAACGCCAAAAAATAGTCCAACGAAAACCATTAGAACTATTAATAAATTAAGTAATTTAATTTTAGTTTTCTTGACTATTTTTTTAGACATAACTACTCCCAATTAACAAATTCTTGTTCTATTCTTAAATCTATACCATAATCTTTTAGTACTTTATCATGACAAGTATCAATTAAATATTTAACGTCACTTGCTTTAGCATTTTTATAATTAACAATAAAATTAGCATGTTTATCACTAACCATTGCTCCACCCTTTTTCATACCTTTAAGACCAGAATCTTCAATTAATTTACCAGCAAAATTATCTGGAGGATTTCTAAATACACTTCCAGCACTAGGATACTCTAATGGTTGAGATTCTAATCTTCTTCTACGACGATCTTTAATTAATTCTTCAATAGCCTCTTTTTTTCCAATTTTTAATTGTAAAACAACTTCTAAACAAATATAGCCCGGATGACTTTGTAAAAAAGAACTACGATAATGAAATTGCATTTCCTTATTAACTAAAGTAACAATTTTCATATCAGGTGTAAGTACTTTAACTGTATCAACAAGATATCCCATATCAGACTTATAAGCACCAGCATTCATGTAGATTGCTCCTCCAACAGTTCCAGGAATACCTGCAGCAAACTCTAACCCAGTAAGGCCCTTTTTAGCAGCTAATAAACTAAGTTTAATAAGAGAATATCCTGCACCAACACGAATCTTTCTTTTATTAATAAACTTAATCTTATCAAACTCATTTAGTTTTATTAAAACACCATCATAATCTTTATCACTAAATAATAAATTAGATCCATTACCCAATACTTTATGAGTAACATTTCTCTCTCTTAAAAATGAAAGTAAATTAACTAAAGACTTAATATTTTTAGGATAAACAACACATTTAGCATTACCACCACAACGATAAGTTGTTAGTTTCTTCAAAGAGACATCTTCATCAACTTTACCAACGTCTAAAAGTCTAATCTCCTCTATTATTTCTTTCATATAATCACCCTACTAATCTTTTAATCTCATCATATATTCTAGTAGCAGAATCATCTATTCCAAGTTCTCTACTACATTTAGACATTTCATCATATTTATCTTTATTATCAAGTAAATCTTCAATCTCTTTAATAATTATTTTACTAGAAAAATCTTCTTCAGTTACAATAACACATGCTCCATGATCTTCTAATTCTTTAGCATTTTTGTATTGATGATTATTTGTAACATATGGAGAAGGTACAAGTATAGCAGGTAATCCAATAGCTGTAATTTCTGCAATAGTACTAGCTCCAGCTCTTGAAATAATCAAATCAGAATCTTTCATCAAATTAATTAAATTATCCATATAAGGAACAATTTTAACATTATCATCAGTAGAAATATCTTTATATTGATCATAATAAGCTTTACCTGTAATTATTAAAACTTGATAGTCTTTATTATTAAAATTAGGAATCATTTCCTTTATCTTTTCAGTCATAGTAGTACTACCTAAAGAACCCATAACTACAATAACTAATTTTTTATTTTTAGAAAAACCAATCTCTTCACGAGATAAAGGTTCAACTTTAATTATCTCTTCACTTCTAGGATTACCAGTATAATGAACTTTATCTTTAGGGAATAGTTCTAAACTATTAGGTAAAGATACACATATACTATCAGAAAAATTACTAATAAATTTATTTGATAATCCTGGAATAGAATTTTGTTCATGAATAAGAGTAGGAATTCCCAAATTATGAGCAGCATATAAAACAGGTGCTGTAATATATCCACCAGCCCCCACTACTATATCTGGTTTAAAATCTTTAATGATTTTTTTACTCTTTTTAATTGCAGCTTTAAATTTCATTAAAACAGAAAAATTAGAAAAGATATTTTTTCTATTTAATCCACTCATCTCTATTCCTTCAAAAGGAATTCCAAGCTTAGGTATAACATCTTTTTCCATACGATCAGTAGTACCAATATATAAGAATTCAACATTCTCTTCTTTTTCTTTAATCTTATTGATAATAGCTATCGCTGGATAAATATGTCCACCAGTTCCACCAGCAACAATAATAACTTTCATGAAACCACTCCACTCAATCAAATTATATCATATTTAGCCATATAATCTATTATCTTTATATAAACAAATAAATACTTTACATCTTATAAAAATAATTATTTTTAATCTCATATCAATTATATCATGAATTGTAAATAAGAATATAATATGATAAAATACAAGAAGAAATGAGGGGATCATATGAAAGCAATTGGTATTATCGCAGAATATAATCCATTTACTAATGGACATTTGTATCATATGAATAAAATTAAAGAGAAATATCCTGATCATATAATAGTTGTTGTAATGAATGGACATTTTACTGAAAGAGGGAATGTATCAGTAATTAATAAATGGAAAAGAACAGAAATTGCTCTTAAATTAGGAGCAGATTTAGTAATAGAATTACCATTCCCATTCGCAACTCAATCAGCAGATTTCTTTGCTTATGGAGCAGTTACACTACTTGAAAAACTAAAAGTAGAAAAAGTAATCTTCGGTAGTGAATCAGATAATATTGATGACTTAATAGAAATAGCTAAAACTCAAGTAGATAATGATGATCTAGATAAACTAGTAAAAGTCTACTCTAAATTAGGTAATAATTACCCTACTTCTTTAGCGAATGCTATTAAAGACTTAACAGGAAAGAAAATAGATACCCCAAATGATTTATTAGGAATAAGCTATATAAAAACAATATTAAAAAATAATTATAATATTAAACCAGAAGTAATAAAAAGAACAAATGATTATCATAGTTCACTAGAGAGCGCAACTAAAGTTAGAGAATTATTAAAAGAAAATAAAGATGTAAAAGAATATATTCCTAAAGTAGAAATACCATATCTAAATAATTTGCATTTCTTAGATGATTATTATGATTTATTAAAATATAAAATAATTACAGAACCAGATTTATCAATATATCAAACAGTAGAAGAAGGTATTGAATATAAATTAAAAAAAGAAATAATAAACTCCTCTACTTTAGAAGAATTTATTTCTAAAGTAAAAAGTAAAAGATATACATATAATAAAATAACTAGAATGTTAATACATATACTATGTAATTTTACAAAAGAAAAAGCTAAATCTATGAAAGATATTAATTATATTAGATTATTAGGATTTAATATAAAAGGAAAAGATTATTTAAATAGTATAAAGAAAGATATAGAAATACCAATAATTAGTAAAATAACAAGAGAAAAAGATTCTATGTTAGAATATGAAATAGAAACAACAAAAATATATGATATAAAAAATAATGAAGATCTAGTAAAGAAAGAATTTGATAAAATAATTATAGGAGGAGAAAATGATTAAACAAAAAAAACAAGGTCAATTAATTGTAGTCTCAGGTCCATCAGGTTCTGGTAAAGATACTATTATTGGTAAAGTATTAGATAATAATAAAAATGTTTGGTTATCAGTATCAGCAACTTCTAGAAAGCCCAGAAAAGGTGAAGAAGAAGGAGTAAACTATTATTTCTTAGAAAAAGATGAATTTGAAGAAAAAATAAAAGATAATTATTTTTTAGAATATGCAGAATATACTGGTAATTATTATGGTACTCCTAAAGAAAAAATAATAGAAAAATTAGATAAAGGATATGATGTAGTCCTAGTAATAGAAATACAAGGAGCAAGAAAAATAAAAGAATTAGTCCCAGAAGCATTATTTATCTTTATAATGCCACCATCAGAAAAAGAATTATTAAAAAGACTTGCTAATAGAAAAACAGAAGATAAAGATAAAATACTTGAAAGATTTAATGAAGCATATAAAGAAATGAATGAAGTAACTAAATATAACTATGTTGTAGTAAATGATAAACTAGAAGATGCAGTATCTAAAGTAGAATCAATTATTAAAGCAGAAAAATGTAGAGTTGATCGTATAGAAGAAGTATTAGTTGCTAATAAAGAGGAAATAATTCATGAATTCTTAATGAATGAAGAATTTGATAATACAAGAACAAAAGATAAATTGGAGGAAGAATAATGAAACAAAAATTAGAAGATTATATAAAAGAATTAGAAGAAAAAATAGAAAAGAAAAATATAAAAAAAGGACTATCAGAAGAAGTCCTAACTAAAATAAAGTTTTTTCAACATGAAAGATTAATACATTTAATAGTAACATTCTTTGTAGGAATATCTGCAATATTATTTTTATTAGGTTTTATAGCATTAGAACAAATTGCCCTACTACTTCTATTCATCTTAACATTATTATTATTTATTCCATATATATTCCATTACTATACATTAGAAAATGGTACACAAAAATTATATGATTTATATTTCAAAATAAAAGATACAGAATAATCTGTATCTTTTTTATTCATGCCAGCAGTAGAAATTATCTCTATTATTTCCAAGTTCACAAGCACAAGTATAATATATTCCAATAAAATTAATACCGGTAGCTTCATTGGTTGTTTTTGCCTCTAATTCACCAACTCTACAGAAGTATTCAGAGTATGTATCTGTACTTTCTGTACACATAGACGATCCAAATGCTGTACGAAGCGTAGCAACATTTTCACTATATTTATCGCTTCGGTTTTTCAAATAATATGTTCCTGCAGTCATACTAGGATATGTATTCACCATTTCTGGAGTAACAATAAGTTCAAGTTCAGCATCTGTTACAATATCTTTTACTACAGTAAGATTAAAACAGAATGGAATGTCATTAGCATGTACCCAATATTCAGTAGACTGTGACATCGCAGAAGCAGCTGTATCATATAAATTCTTTTCTATAATAGAATCCCCTATATTAATAGTTTCATCAGCAGCCATATATTTTGTACCAGTAAATTTATGATTTACTACTACTGCATTATTATCAGATTGAATATAATTAACACCAAAAGACAAATCTATAGAAGCAGCATTTGTAGGTAAATCTCCTGGATTAATATCTGTTCTATACTCTACTCTAATTAAATATTTTTCAGTAGAATTTGCAGCCAACAAATGGTTTTCTACTATAGGTGTCTCATCCTCATAAGTAACAGTATATCTTAAATAATTAGGAATACTTGTTGTCTTAGTAATAGTTTCAATCATAGCATCTATACTACCATCGTTTTTAGCATCTACAGTAAATTCATAATACTCTCCAGGTTCTTTTAATCTTACATGAAAACTTACTGTAGTTTTATTTGTATCTATTGTAGGTGCAGTAGTTACTTGTGCTCCTGTAACTGATCCTGTAGTCACTTGTACGTTATCCCAGTAAATATTCCAGGTATTAGAATCTACATCTGTAATACCATTGATTGATAATGTTGTTGTTAGATAAGCATATCCTATACCTAAAACTAATACTAATAGTATTATTCCTAATATTAGAGATTTTTTTCTCTTTCTCATACAATCACCTACTAAGAATTAACAGGATTATATCCATATAAATAGAACTCTCCATCTTCATTCTTTTTTAATTCATATTTATATAATTGTAATTTACTTATTTCTTCTTTTGGAAGATTTTCAAATTCATTATTACCATTACATGAATCTATATATACTTCTTCTCCAGATAAGAAATCATATAATTTTAATGTTTCTCCCTTAGTACAATTACCTCTATAGTATCCTTCATATACATAGAATATATATAAATCATCTTTTTCTTTATATTTTAAAAACTTAGTATATTTTCTATAATGTTGATTATTATCATCTAATACCATTCTATAGAAAGTAGAAGTACTAGTACTACTAATATTATGATTACCATAATCATCTAAATATAATTTAATACTAGTAGAAGTAAATGTAGTAGCAGTATTAAATATCTTCATTACTTCTTCATTTTTTAAATTCTTTTTATCTATACAAAGATCTTTTCCATCTCCACATTTGTATGTATTAATATTATTTTTTAACATATAAGCCATAATAATACTTTCTCTGACATCATTTGCTAAAGAATCAAATCCACTAAAGTATTTATTTTGAATATTAAATTCTATAGGTAAGTCATCAATTAAAGCCAAACCAGCTGTTATACTAGCATATTCAGAAGTATCACTATACTTGTAGTTTTCAATATTATCTTCTAAGGCATAACAAATCGTGCCTAACATTAATAAATTGAAAGACCCAACTAGTAACAAAACAATAATTGTATTAATTGCTTTACTTCTGTTCATACTTACCTCCTATTTAAATATATATTTTAAATAATCATTATACTGTGTACTTACAGACACATTATATTTTTCATTAACCTCATTAGTTATTTTTTTAACATACTTATCATCTACTGTTCCCGAGAAAGAATTAAATCTTCCACCCTCAGCATCATAACTTCCCTTATTATTAATCCAACTTCTATCAGGGAATATTACTACTCCTTCATTATTTGGAGCCATAATATCTTTACCAATTATTAATCTAGAATCATATGGCATTGCAAACATATTAAGTACTGTAGGAAGTACATCTATATTCATTGCATACTTATCAATAGTAGTTTTCTTTTTATATGCACTATTGTATATGATTAATGATCCTCTATTTCTATCAAACTTATTATCCCTATCAATACTAGATCTACTATTGACTTCTTTATTAGATAAATAATAAGGAGTATGGTCACTTGATATAACAATAACAGTATCATCTAATTTATTAGCTTCTTCTAATTTATTAATTAACACTTGCATTGCTAAATCAAAATCTATATTAGCAGCTAAATAATATTTAACTTGATAAGAGTATGGTAGATTAGCAACCTTAGACATATGTTTTTCTGCTACAAAGTTACTTGAATCATATGAACCATGCCCACTTAAAGTAATATAATATGCAAAGAACTTTTCTTGATTAATAAAGTCATCAGCGGTTTGCTGCATCATATCATAATCACTACCATGAAAGAATTCACATTGAGTAGTAATTCCCTCATTACAATATTTATGTCCATCAAAATTAAGAGTACTAAAGTAATCAGATCTACGATTATAATAACCCATATAATCGTGATAAACATAAGTCTTATAATTATATTTTTTAAACTCTGTAGGTAACAAATATGGATTAGTATTATACACCATATCAATTAAACTATAATTTTCTCCAATTATTGGAAGTGTTCCCCACTCAAGCATATATTCTCCATCCGCAGTACTTGCTGGATACTTAGGAGCAAAATAATTATTAAATATAATACCTTCAGTTTTTATTTTATATAATGTTGGAGTAAGTTCAGGATCAATCGCAATCTCATCAAATGATTCAGCCATTATAAAGATAAGATTCTTTTCCTGAAATATACCAGTAAACTCATTTTGTTCAGTAGCTTCTTGATTAAAATAATATTTATGTAAATAATTAATTGTAGGATTAGATTCTTCTCTAATTAATTTTCTAAAATCAATTGTATTATCAATATTATAAGTAGTATCAATCTTATCCATTAATATAGATCTTTTATTATTTAAATTATCTTCATCTTGTTTTAATATTGTTTTAATTCCAAATAATTTTCTTTCTAAACTAATAGATGTAGATGTAAATAATCCCATCTTACGAACATTTTGTACTGGTAAATTCTTATAATGAATTAATGTATAAATACTATTATTATCTTTTTTACCAATAACTTGTGTAAATACAAATAAATATGAAGAACAAACTGTCATAAAAAGAAGAATAACTGCTAATTCATATTTATTTTTATTTATTTCTGGAGTTATAATCATAAACCATATCGCAGGAGCAACAAATAATAAAATGTAGAATATATTATGAAATATAGTTGATAAAACTTTGTCATATCCTCCAACCAAAGCTCCAGCAAACTGTATACCATTAAAACTAAAGAATGATTCATAAATACTAAAGTATACAAGTTCTGCTCCATATAGTAATACAATAAATCCAATAAATACTCTTATTACAATCTTTCTAGCTTTCTCTTTTTTTACTAAAGAAGCTATTATTGTTAATAAACCACTAACAACAACAGATGTGAATAATATAAACATAGTAGATGATAATTCTATTGAATGAAAACACGCAATATGAAGAACAAATTCAATATAAAGTAAAAACAAGAAATATCTAACAAATGTCTTTTTCATATTACACCTACTACCTTATATTATTATTATAATATAAGGTGTAAAGTCTATAAATAAAAATGTAAATTTATACACACAATTTACATACAATTTACAGTTATTAATACATTATAAATGTAAATAAAAACATTACCAATTTGGTAATGTTTTATTATACTTCTACAATTCTTATATAATTTGTTGTTCTCGTCTCACCTAACGGCAAACCAGCCGTTATAATTATCAGATCACCATCATTTAAATTAAATTCTTTTTTAGCTATTTCTTTAGTAACATCAACCATCTTAGTAGCATCATCAAATATTTCTTTTAAAACATAAGGTTCTACCCCAAAATTAAGTGCTACTTTTTCTGCAATATGATTAGATGGACAACATGCCAGTATTGGTGTATTAGGTCTTAAATTACTAACTTTTCTTGCCGTAAAACCTGTCATTGTTGTGGTAACAATAACTTTTATATCATCATAATCAACAGCATCAACAACAAGTTTAGCAATAGTATCACTAACACCTATTTGTCTCTTATAATCAGTATGTTTAGAATAATCAATAGTAGATTCAACATATTCACATATTTTACTCATATATGAAACTGCTTGTACAGGATATTTTCCAACAGTAGTTTCACCAGATAACATTACACAATCAGTCCCATCAAGAACAGCATTAGCAATATCAGAAACCTCTGCTCTAGTAGGTCTAGGATTAGTATACATAGATGCTAACATTTCTGTTGCAACAATAGCAAACTTACCCTGTTCACGACATTTACGAATAATATCTTTTTGAATCATTGGAAGCATTTCCATTGGAACCTCTACTCCTAAATCACCGCGAGCAATCATAATACCATCACTAACAGCAATAATATCATCTATATTTTCAATACCAGTTTGACTCTCAATCTTAGATATTACTCTAGCATCTCCTCCAGCTTCTTCAATAATATCAAGTGCTTCTAAAACATCTTCACGAGTATTTACAAAAGACAAAGCTAAGTAATCACATGAATGTTTAGCTGCAAAAATAATATCTTCACGATCTATATCACTAATAAATTTTAAATTAAGATTAACTCCGGGAACATTTAAAGTCTTATGACTTTTAATTTCACCATCATTTAAAGCTTGGAGCTTAACATAATTATTACCTTTTTCAATAACTTCTAAATCAAGTAAAGCATTATCAACCAATACATGATGTCCGACTTCTATATAGTCAAGCGCCTCAGGATGATTAACACTAAACTGCCCCTTATTACCTAAAACTTTATTCTTGACAATTTTAATCTTTTGACCAGCTTTAAGAGTAATACCAGAATCTTTTTCAAATTCTAAAGTACGAAATTCTGGTCCTTTAGTATCATACATAATCGCAACTGGAACACCAGTCTTACGACGTACTTTACGTACTACTTCTATAGTTTCTTTAATACTATCACGGCTAGCATGAGAAAGATTAATTCTAGCACAATTCATACCATTACGAACCATTTCCACCATAACATCAACATTATTAGAAGCAGGCCCAACACTACAAATAATTTTCGTCTTCTTCATATGTATCCTCCTAACCAACCCTATAATACAATTATATTATATAAAAATAACAAAAAAAATAATAGTCTTAACTATTATTTTTTTAATTTTTGACACTTACTACAGTAATATGTCCCTCTACCATTAACTTTAATTTTATCAAGTTTACTACCACAATTAGGACATATTTCTTTACCATGAACTAGTAATTCATTTTGAAAAAGTCCGTGAACTCCTTCACTAGAAGTAAAACTTTTAATAGTAGTACCACCAAGTTTTACTGCTCTATCTAAAACATCTTTAGTATTAGCAATAATATTACTACAATCCTTCTTAGTAAGATTACAAGCTGCTTCTAGTGGATGAAGATGACTCATAAATAATATTTCATCGTCATAAATATTACCAATACCAGTAATAATACCTTGATCAAGTAAAACACTCTTAATAGGTAGTTTTTTGTTTTTAAACTTTTCAAGTAAATATTCTTCATCTAATCTAGAATCATAATACTCATAACCCAAATCACTAAGGGGTTTAACAAAATACACTTCATCTTTAGGAATTAAATACATCTTACCAAATTTTCGTACATCATGATATCTAAATGATATTTTATTATCAAGTATTAACTCCACATGTTCATGTTTATCAATCTCTTCTCCTACTTCTCTAAAGAAAAATTTTCCTTCCATTCTAAGATGTACAAGCAAAGCATATTTACTAAGTTCAATTACAATAAACTTACCTCTTGTACTAATAGAATTAATAACTTCTCCAATAATATCTTTTTTAAAATTATCTACTGTAGGATAAGCAATAATATTATCCCAATAGATATTACATCCAGTAATCTTCTTATTAAGAATTTTAGTCTCTAAAGATTTTGCTACTGTAATTACTTCTGGTTTTTCTGGCATAATATCACCTACTTAGCTTCATACCAGTTAGAGCCAGTCTCAATATCTACTTTTAAAGGAACATCTAACTTAAATGTATTTTCCATAATATCTTTAACTAGTTTCTTAACTTCTTCAAGCTCAGAATTTAGTACATTAAATACAAGTTCATCGTGTACTTGAATTAACATTTTACTCTTTAATCCACGTTTATTAAATTCAGCATATATTTCAACCATAGCTTTTTTAAGTATATCAGCAGCCGTACCTTGAATAGGAGTATTAAGAGCCATTCTTTCACCACTACTACGTATCATATAATTTTTATTATTTAATTCATCAATTACTCTCTTACGATTCATTAATGTTTTAACATACCCATACTTATAAGCATTGGCTTTAGCTTCCTCCATATAATCTTGTATTCCAGGATATGTTTCTAAATAATTATCAATAAAATCTTTGGCAGTAGTAATATCAATACCTAAGTCTTCTGATAATCCAAAGCCACTAATTCCATATAAAATACCAAAATTAACTGCTTTAGCATTTCTTCTCATATCTTTAGTAACCTTATCCATTGGAACATGGAATATATCACTAGCAGTCTTAGCATGAATATCTTTACCTTCAACAAAAGCTTGAATTAAATTTTGTTCGTGACTCATATGAGCAAAAATTCTAAGTTCAACTTGAGAGTAATCACTAGATAATAATACAGAATCTTCATCTGGTAAAAATGCTTTACGAATAAGTCTAGAATAATCACTTCTAGCAGGAATATTCTGAAGATTAGGTTCAATACTAGAAAGTCTACCAGTACGTGTTAAAGTCTGCGTAAATATCGTATGAATTCTACCATCTTCTCTAATCTCATTCTGTAGTCCTATAGCATAATTAGTATATAGCTTAGCAAGAGTTCTATATTCTAGTACTTTTTCTATTATAGGATGTAAATGAACTATCTTATCTAATATATCTTTACTCGTAGAATACTTATTATCCTTAACTCTCTTAGGATATTTAATACCTAAATCAACAAATAATACATTAGCAAGTTGAGCGGGAGACATAATATTAAATTCACTACCAGCAAATTCATATATCTCTTTTTCAACACTCTTCATTTGTTCTTCTAATTCAGACTCTACTTTCTTTAAATACTCCCTATCTACTCTAATACCAGTATTCTCCATATCAGCAAGAACTCTAGTTAAAGGCATTTCTATTTTTTTAAATAAATCAGTCATTTCATTTTCTTCAAGTTCTTTTGATAATCTCTCTCTAGTATCATAAACAAATTTAGCCTTCAAACAACAAATCTCTTCTAAATAGTCATCTTCTATTTCTTTAGGTCTCTTATCTGTACCAAATAATGTTTCATAATCAGGTATCTCTACATCAAAACTTCTAGCAACAAAACTAATATCATCTTTAACAACATAATCTAGTAAATAACTAGCAATCATCGTATCAAAAGATACATTATTAAATTCTAAATCAGAACATACAACCATGCATCTCTTTAAGTCATATGTATATTTAGAACACCCGGTCTTAAATAAATCTTTATTTTTATTGATTTCGTCACTATTAATAAAGTAACCATTCTCCCCATCATAAATGCCAATTCCAAGAACAGTACTTTTACTATATACAGAACCTCTAATCTCGATATAAAAGGCAAAATCTTTTTCTTTAAAACTAGAGATATCCTGTATATTAATACTTTCTTCTTCTTTCTTCTTCTCTTCTTCTCCACTAACACTACTAAAATCCATTTTCTTTAGTAATGAGTAAAATTCTAACTCTTCAAGTTCCTCTTTAAATTCATTAGGTTTATATCCCATATATTTACAATCTTCTAATTCAAAATCAAGAGGAACTTCTCTATAAATAGTTGCTAAATCAAAACTCTTATATGCATTTTCTTTATCTACTTCAAGTTTTTCTTTAGTCTTACCAGAAATCTCATCAATATGTTCATAGACTCCATCCAAAGATCCATATTTAGAAAGTAAGTTGATTGCGGTTTTCTCTCCTATACCTTTAACTCCAGGAATATTGTCACTAGAATCTCCCATAAGAGCTTTAAGGTCTATCATACGGATTGGATCTACTTGATAAGTATTTCTAAATTCATTTTTATCCATCATAATATGATCATTTTGTTTTAATAATTTAACAACTACTTCATCACTTATTAATTGTAATAAGTCTTTATCACTACTTACTATAGTAGCAACAAACTCATCTTCTTCATCTACTCTTTTCGCAAGCGTACCAATAATATCATCAGCTTCATAATTATCAATCTCAAAATACTTAATTCCCATCGTATCAAGAACTTTTTTAGCTTCAGGAAATTGTAATCTAAGTTCATCTGGCATCGCTTGACGACCCGCTTTATAATCTTCATATTTATCATGACGAAAAGTTTTCCCTTTATCAAAAGCTACCATAATATAGTTAGGTGCTTCTTCTTTAATTATTTTATTCATCATATTAATAAAACCATATAAAGCATTCGTAGGAAAACCTTTCGAATTTTTCATGATAACACCTTGATATGCAGTTGCATAAAAACTACGAAATAATAAATTATTCCCATCTACTAATATTATTTTTTTCATTTTTACCACCTGCATCTAGTATAACATAATTACTTACCAATTTTTAAGGTAATTTGACTTTGTTCTTCATTAGATCGGCTATCTAATTTCTCAACTCTGTCACTAACAAATAATAGATAAAGTACAAATAAAATATAGATTGCTAAAATTATAAGTCCTGTCTTTAATCCCTTTCTAATAGATTTTGCCATAGTAATCATCTCTCCTTTCTTAATTACAAATCAATCATAACTCGAACATCTGTTCTTGTCAACAATAATTAAAACATTTGTTTGACATTTTACAAAAATAGTGTTAAACTGTTTCTATAAAGGGAGTGAGTATATGGAAAAATTAACAGGAAAACAAACAGTAATATTAGATATATTAAAGAAACTAATTGCTAAGAATGGTTATCCACCTACTGTAAGAGAAATTGGTAAGGCTGCCAATTTATCATCTCCTGCAACAATTCATTTTCATCTAAAACAATTAGAAGAAAAAGGATATATCAAAAAAGATGATAACAAGAATAGAACACTTGAGATACTAGTACCAAATGAATATTTGGAAAAAGATGAAAAAATAGTAGATGTTCCTCTACTAGGAAAAGTAACAGCAGGTTCTCCAATTGAAGCAATTGAAGTACCAGATGAATTATTCTCTCTACCAGCATCTTTAATCACTAATCATGATGAAGTATTTACTTTAAAAGTAAGTGGTGAGTCAATGATTAATGTTGGTATTTATGATGGAGATATATTAATAGTAGAAAGACAAAATACAGCTCGTAACGGTGATACTGTAGTAGCCATGAATGATAATAATGAAGTTACAGTAAAAACATTCTATAAAGAGGATGGTTACTTCAGATTACAACCAGAAAATGATACAATGGAACCAATTATTCTAAAAGAATGTACAATTCTAGGAAAAGCAATTGGACTTTATAGAAAATTATAATAAAAAGAATGACTTAGTCATTCTTTTTTATTAATTCTTTAACTATATAACTTGCAATCATTAATCCTGCAGCAGGAGGAACGAAAGCACTGCTTCCTGGAGTTCTATCACTAGTCTTTATAGGAAGTTCTCTAGAACTTAAAACCATTATCTTTTTATTAATTTTTTCATCTTTAATAAATTTACGAAGTATTCTAGCAATAGGATCATTAATAGTTTTTCTAATATCAATAATCTCTAATTTACTAGGATCAACTTTATTACCAGTACCCATACTACTAATAAAAGGAATGTTTCTTTTTAAACATTCTTTTATTATACCTTTCTTAGTAGTCATAGTATCACATGCATCAACAAAATAATCCATTTTAATATTAAATAAAGCATCAAGATTATCCAAATCTATATATTCAGATATCTTAATAACCTTACATTCAGGATTAATATCTTTTACCCTTTTTTCTAAAACATCTACTTTTAATTTACCAATAGTTGATTCAAGAGCGATTACTTGTCTATTTATATTAGTAATATCAATCTTATCAAAATCAACTATTATTAATGTACCTATTCCACTTCTAGCAAGAGCTTCTACTACGTATCCTCCAACTCCACCACAACCTAAAACAAGTACACTTTTTTTCTTTAATAAAGAAAGATTTGAAGAACCAATTATTCTTTCAAATCTTGTAAATCTATGCTGCATCTCTATATTCTCCGTCTTCTTTACGTTTAACATATTGTCTTTGTTTAGAAGTACTAGAGTGTCTTAGAGATAAAGGTTTATCATAAACTATCTTACTAATATAAGATATTTTAGTATATATATCCGCATTTTCTTGAGCCATACGATAATATTTCTTCAAATTACGATAATCACGAGTATTAATAGAACTTAAAGCTTTTAATGAATCTTGAAGACTTTCTTCTGGAATAGTAGTATCAGAAAGAATAGTACATTCAAAATGATTTAAGAAATCAGCTGTTTCTGGTAAATCAGAAATACCTGCTTCTTTAAATTTTTGACTCCAAGAAGTAGAATTTCTTTCTTCTTTAATTATTCTTTGAAGAGCAGCAATTTTATCATTAGTTAAAGCTTCATCAATACCTAAATCTTTAAAAGAAACATATCTACCCCTTTGTTTCTTTCCCGGTATTTCAAATTGCATATCTTTAATACTTTTACTATATAATTCATCCAATCCATCATTAACCTTTTTAGGAGGTTGTGGAACTTGATAAACATCATAATATTCAGAATCAACTTCATGTCTAGTTGTAACTAAGAAATTTCTAGGATAAAGAATTGATCTACTACGTATAAAATCAATTGGTGCATTTCTATCTCTAGAAGCATGATAACTAGATTCAGAAAACTTCTCACGATTAACAATTATTTCTTGTTCTTTTGCATCATCATAAAAAACGCCTTCACGTACCTTAGAAGCACCTTTTAATCTAATTTCAACGTTCATTACACGCTTATTATTAACGATAGGTAAAATCAACATTCCCATCACCTCATATATCGCATATTTTAACATAAAAGCCAAAAAATAGCAATAAAAAAAGTCAGAATTGAGATACGTCGTCGGCAACGATAAAACCTATACCCTATGTACAGGTGGGTGTCCATACGTCAACATTAGGATCCTTAACAATGCATTTATTAAATTAAGTATTCAACACCGTTGACTGAATCCAGACTCCCTTATCGTTAATTTCGTCGGTTTTAATTGAGCCTGTTCGTATCTCTCTGACAATTATAGTATACCACATTTTATCCTAAATATTCAAGTTTTTCTTACTAACAAAAAATATGGACTATTGGTCCATATTTTCTAACTCTTCTAAAATAAATTTACCATAAAAGAAACATTCACTATTTTTATTATATTTTTCATCTATCCATAAACGAATATGCATTTCACCAGTATTATGTACAGATACCATTCCAGCAGTAATAATCATTGTTTCTTCACTAAATTGATGAACGGTTTTACCATCAATTGAATATTTAATTGCATGATAATCTATCTTTTTATCAGAACACTTACATCTTTCAAAAGATTCCTCATCTTCAGCAAATCTAATAATATAATTAATATTATGATCAGTATGATTAGTATAATTAACAGTATGTTCAAAAGACAGTAATCCATCTGCATCACTCATAATATCATTTTGATTTAAAGTTATTAATTCTCCATTTAAAGAATAATTAGAAGCATAATAACTTGCATCATATATTTTAAACGAATCAACTCTTAATCCTAAAAATACAGATAAAGAAATAGTAATCATAAAAATAATTACAAGAATAAAAGTATAAAATCTCTCATGAGCTTTAATCTTAGATATAGTATGAGATATTTCTTTACCACTATTCTTATTAATATCTTCTTCTGCTAATTTAGAACGTTTTTTCTTCTTAATTTGTCTAATAATCTTAGCCATAAGCATACACCTTACTCTACTATGTATAGTATATCAAATACTAAAAAAAATATAAAGAAAAAAGTTGCATTAAGCAACTTTTATTAATTCTAACATGCTCCACCCATACCTACAGTATAATAATCACTATTACCAATTAGATCATTTAAAGCAGGATTATTACCACCAATACCGTCAAGAATTAAACTATACTCAGCTGAATAAAAATTGTTTCCACAGGCATATCTTTGATAGTCCATTACCAAACCCACTCCTTCTTCATAAGATACATGATAATAACTATTATAATTACTTTGTATTAAATCACTCCATGTCATTCCTTGATCATAATATAAAGGAGCTTCACTAACAGGAATATTATTTCCATCTAATCCAACCAACATAACACGACGAGGTTTATCTTTAGCATTACTATCAGCTTGAACATATTCAACACCAAAAGCAAAAGAAATTGATTGATCAGTTGAAGGTAAATCATCTGGCGAATATATATTATCTTTGTATTTAACTTTTATTTTATATTTTTCAGAAGAATTAGCTCTAAGTATTTGATTTTGCATTAAAGGAGTATTATCTTCATAAGCAAAAGTATATTCTAAATATTCACTTATATTATTAACTACTACATTATTAATCATTGCATCAAGTGTACCATCATTAACTGCATCAACAGTAAACTCATAATATTCTCCAGGTTCTTTTAATCTAACATGAAAACTAACTGTCGTTTGATTAGATATTGTAGGTGCTTGTATTACTTGAGTTCCCGTAACAGAACCAGCACTTACTTGAACATTATCCCAATAAACACTCCATGTATTAGAATCCACATCAGTTGTTCCATTAATAGATAATGTTGTTGTTAAATATGCATATCCTATTCCCAATAAGAATACAACAAGTATTATTCCTAAAATTAGTGATTTTTTCTTATTTCTCATATAATCACCCTATTCTATTATTATTTTATCATAGGAGAAATATCTATTTAGATAATAATTTGTTTTCAAATACACTTTTTTACATTTTTACAAATAATTCTCATATATTTTTTACTATCCGACATTTGGTTTATAAGTGCTTCCTCAAACTCTTAGGGGGTTCCTATGAGAAGGTGATTTTATGAAGAATAAATAAATTTATTTCTTTATAATAATCATTTTACTATTTATAGTAATCTTTGGATTATTATTTAAATAATAAAAAAGCACTTAGTCTTTCGACTCAAGTGCTCTGCAAATAACAGAAACATTTGATATTCCAAATGTCCTCAATTTGAATATATCATACTATTTTATATAATACAATAAAAAAGAACTGTTTTACAGTTCATTTTTATGGAGCCAATCTATTAGGACCTCTGAATAAAAATTCAGTTTCTTTAATAGTAGGAATACCTAACATTAACATAGTTAATCTATCTACTCCAATAGCAAAGCCACCATGTGGAGGGCATCCATGTTTAAAGAAATCTAAATAGAATTTAACATCTTCTCCTAATCCTTTTTCTTTAGCATTCTTGCATATTTCATCATATCTATGTTCACGTTGAGCACCTGTAGTTATTTCAGTACCTCTCCAAATTAAATCATATCCTTGAAGAATGCCATTTTCATCTCTCATATGATAAAAAGCTCTCTTTTCAGCAGGAAAGTCAATTACAAATAAGAATTCTGAATTAAACTTTTCTTCTGCTAACTTATAAGTTAATCTTTCAGCTTCAGTAGTTAAATCATTCTTTTCAGAATCATCTACTTTATATCCATATCTTTCCTCTAACTCTTTATAAACATCAGCAAGTCTCATCTTAGGGAAAGGAGTTTTAGGTACCTTTAATTCCATACCAAATACTTCTTTTATTTTATCTCCATATGCCTCATTAGTTTTAAGAAACGCATAAGCAAGCATTTCTGCTTCTAAATCCATTACATCATTGAAATCATTAATATATGCAAATTCTACATCAAATGAAGTAAATTCAGTAGCATGTCTAGCAGTATTAGAATTTTCTGCTCTAAAACATGGCGCAACTTCAAATACTTTTCCAAATCCTGAAGCTAAAGCCATTTGTTTATAAAATTGTGGGCTTTGAGCAAGATAAGCACTTCTATCAAAATATTTAACTTCAAACACTTCAGAACCAGATTCACTAGCAGCACCTAATAACTTAGGACTATGAATCTCAGTAAAACCATTATTATATAAATATTCTCTCATATAACGTACAATAGTACTTTGAATTTGAAACATAAGATTATTTTTCTCGCTTCTCAAATCAATATAACGATAATCAAGTCTTGTATCTAAATTAACAGTTGAAGTATCTTTATAATTAAAAGGTAATTCTCCAATATTTCTACTTGTTACTTCTATTTTAGTTGGAATTATTTCCATTCCTCCAAGTTTAACTGAAGGAGATTCCATAATAGTACCAGTTACCTTAATAGTAGACTCAACAGTTAAATTATCAATTATTTCTACTAATTCTTTATTCTTTTCTTCACTTTTTTCAATAGTTATTTGTACTTTTCCGGTTTGATCTCTAAGTACAACGAATTGTACCCATTTTAGATTTCTAATCTCATCTACAAAACCACTAACAGTAATTTCTTTACTAAAATGTTCACTTAATTCCTTTATTGTCATAATTATTCCTCCTCATGATGATGGCAAGAACATTCATCTCCGCAAGTACATTCTTCTTCATGATGTTCACAGCCACAAGAACACATTTCTTCAGTATCATCAATTAATTTTTCATCCAAATAATAAATTAATACATCTAAAGAAACAACATCTTCCTCTTTAGTTTTATTATTTTTAACTTTAACTTCATTATTATCTAAATCTTCACTATTAAGTACACAAGTAAATTTAGCATTTAATCTATCAGCTTGTTTAAATTGAGCTTTTAAAGAACGACCAGTATATTCAGTCTCTACTATAAATCCAGCCATTCTTAATTCTTGAGCTAGATAAGCAGCATATTTCTTTTCATCTTCATTAACATATAATAAGAACAAATCAATATCTTCTACTATTGGTACATTTACTTTTTCAAGTTCAAGTGCCATAGCAAGTCTACCAATACCAGTAGCAAATCCAACACATGGAGTCTCAGGACCATCTAATTGATCTACTAATCCATTATAACGACCACCGCCACCTAATACATTATTAGAACCAAAGCCTTCTACTTTAGCTTCTATTTCAAATACAGTATGATTATAGTAATCTAATCCTCTTACAATATTAGGATCAATTGAATATTCTATTTGCATTACATCTAAAAAATCCTGAACAGCTTCAAATCTATCTCTTGAAGATTCATTTAAATAATCAAGAGTCTTTGGAGCATTCACAATTATTTCATTTCCAGCATCAAATTTACAATCTAATATTCTTAATGGATTCTTTTCTAATCTTTCCTGACAATCAGGACATAATTTCTTAATATTAGGTTTAAAATATTCTACCAATGCCTTACGATAATTCTCTCTTGATTCATTATCTCCTAAACTATTAATATTAACTTTAATTTCTTTTAATCCTAACATCTTATATAGATTAACGGCTGCACTAATAATTTCAGCATCACTAAGAGGATCATCACTACCTAATATTTCCATACCGAATTGAGTTAATTCTCTATCTCTTCCAGACTGAGGTCTTTCATAACGATACATTGTACCATTATAATAAACTTTTACTGGTTGATTAGGATCTCCAAACATTTTATTTTCTATAAAGGCACGAACTACTCCAGCAGTACCTTCTGGTCTTAAAGTGATATTTCTTCCACCTTTATCAACAAAATCATAAGACTCTTTTGTAACTATATCTGTAGTTTCTCCAACCCCACGATGGAATAATTCAGTAGCCTCAAATATTGGAGTACGAATATAATTGTAGTTATATTTTTCCATTAACTCATCAATCACATGATCAATATACTTCCAAACTTTGGCATCCCTTCCAAAAATATCATTACAACCTTTTTGTCTTTGTATCATATTATTCCTCCTTAAAACAAAAAGGTGACAACCCAAAGGACGCATATCGCGTGGTGCCACCTTATTTTTTTCTCTTAACTCTTTAACGCAGATCTACGCTTCATATTTTTAGGATGTCTTCTCTTTTATCGTAATAAGTATTTTCACCAACCATACTTTCTCTATAATTCGTATAAAAGATACTCTTTCCCATGAAGATACCTCAATTATAAATCAAAATAATTAAAAAAACAATTATTTTTTAATAAGTTCTATTTCTTTTTTATATAGTTCAACATAATTCTGAGGTCCAAAACCACATTCTCTCATATAATCCTCAGAAAAGAAAGATACTCTATTCTGTAAAAAGTAATTTACTAATTCATTAGAAAGACCATATCTTTGTACTTCATCAGCTAAAAACATTGAAATAATATCCCCATATGCATAATTAAGTGCTTCAGATAATGGAATACCAAATGATTCTTCCAAAAACTCTCTAACAGCATTTTCATCAGTAAAATATTTTTTTACTTTTCTAAGAACTACATTACTATCACATTCCATATAGCCATAGCTATAAATAAATTGATCATCCAACAAACTCAAAATATAAGATTGCAATAACAAATCATGATTAACATCTTCAAATTCAATATAACTATCTCTTACCTGATCAGTAAATATACCATTATTAAGACAATATTGATGAAGTAATCTTTCCATTAATCTAGAAAAAACTTCTCCGTAAATTGAATTATAAAAATAATTATTATATTCTATAACTCCACCAGTAAGTCTATTAATATCCATAGCATGACCAAATTCATGAACAAGCGTATTCATACGAGAAAAAGAATACTTAAAATCAGTAATAAAAATATCACTATCCATAGAAATAGGATTATATAAAGCATACCCTGAATAGTATTCAACAGGACTAATAGTTGAAAAAACATGTCCATTATTATAAAAGTCATGAAATTCACTATCTAAATTATAATAACTTAGAAACATGTATAAAATATCAAAGAATTCTTTTTCAGTAAGAATATCATCTGGTAAGAGTGGTACTTCATATATAGAGTATAATTCTTTCTCTACTTCCGGTAATATTTCACCCAAAAAATCCTGATGAAATCCTTTATTAAGTACAAAATTTCTCGTCAAGCCATCAGCAAAAACATTAACTTTTCTAATACAAGAATTTTGTATTCTTTTATTTCTAAATACTTCATTAGAATTAATTTTATAGTCCTCCTTACCCATAGCGACTATTGAATCGCATAATCCTTCTATATAATTTGCTAAAGCCATGGATTCATCCTCATCTTTTGCTTTCCTTATTAAAGCTTTAGCTTCTTCTAATCTTTCTTCTAATAACTGATAATCTCTAACAATCATAGAACCACCCACATTAGCTAACTATTATAACATACAAAAAATACAAAAAAAAGATTTAGTTTAACTAAATCTCTTCTATTCCAATTAACTTTGCATGTACAACTTTTCTACCAGAATTATCATCAGTACAAGTAGATAAAGTAATAATCTTATCATCAGAAGTAACTTCATTATCTACATCAATAACATTTCTACTACTAATAGTATCTAAGAACTGCTGATAACTATTGTCACTATAAAAACTAGTTTGTAAGTAATATACTTCAGGATCTATTTCATAAGCAGAAAAAACTTTATAAATATATTTTTTTTGTTCACTTGTAATAACCATTATATGTATATCAGATTGATTAGTTTTAAAAAGATTATTTAAACTACCAAAAGCCGTACCATTAAATAAATTATGTCCATAGAAAACAGTATTTCTATCATTCATTAAAGAATCATTACGATAATCTAAAAAAGTCCATCCATTATGAGTATAAGAATGATCATATGAATGTATCAAGTAATAATCATTATTTGTAGATTGTACAATAGGATAATTAATATTAGTGCCTTCTACCATTATCCAAGCAACTGTATCTACATTATTTTCTTTTAATTTATTAATATTAATATCCTGTAATCTATATTTATTATAAATTCTATATAAATTAAATTCTTTACTAAATATAGGATTCTCTTCAGTATCCCCTTCTTGTTGAACAACAAATTCATCATTATCAGGTAAACTACTAATTAAAGTAGAGTTATCAACATAAAAAGAATCAAAAACATAAAGAAGTGTTAAACCCCAAACTATTATTAATACAATATGGCTAGGTTGTTCTTGTCTTCTTTTAAAATAAAAAGCTACATTCTGAAAGAAAGATAAATGTGTTATCTTTTTTAGTAGCTCAAAAAACTTTTCAAAATAAAAATATAATCCTCTAGATAAAAACAATGATAATGTAATAAATCCTTTAATAAATAAATTAATAATTTGATATGGAATTAATAGAACAAAAATAATTGCTAAAAAAATCTTCTTAACAAGCTTCATACAAGTTCCCCTGTTTTATTAGTCTCTTGTACTCTATCAATTCCATTTTCTTGTTTAATAGTACCTACAACATCGCTTAAATCAACAGTATAAGAAGATATCATTACTGGTATATTATAATCATCAACAGATTCTATATTTTCATTAATAGTAACAGGTTGCATATTCATAATAGTAACCGCATTAGTAATAACTGGATCCTGTGATATCTTAGTATTATCATTTTTCTTTTCAACCTTTATTGGTTTAGGATAAAAACCTTTTCTCTCGATAATAGTAACAATAATACCAGTAATAATTGAAGTCACTATTAAAATAGCTAGATACATGTATACTACCATTACTATCATCTCCTTTTTTACCATTCTTGTAATTATATTATAATACAGAATTATATTTTGTCATTTGTTTTACAATAAATAACATGTAAAAAAATGTTAATAGCTATCAAAAAGTGTAAAGAAAAAAGAGAACTAAATAGTTCTCTTAACAACTCCAATACCTTTTTTCAAATCTTTTTTAAAGAAATGATATGTACTTCTAATAAATAAATATACTGGTAATGCAGCAATAATTCCCCATATTCCTGCAACAGTACCACCTATTGAAACAGCCATAATAACAATCAAAGGATTAACATTAGTCGTTTTACCATAAACCTTAGGCGATATTAAATAACCATCAAGTTGTGGAAAAATTAAACAAATAATTATTGTAAGAATAACAAGTTTAGTAGATACAACTGATGCTAGTATAATAGCAATAATATTTGTAATTAATCCTCCAAAGTATGGAATTACTGTTGTTATACATGCAAGTATTCCAAGTACTAACCAGTTAGGATGTCCAGTAATTAAGAATAGAAAACTATATTCAAATAATTGAATAAGCATAAATATTTCTAATCCCTTTAAATAATTAGTAATCTCACCATCCATTAATTGAACATATTCAAATCCTCTCTTACTAACTGATTTTAAAGAATCCTTAACAAGAAAACGAATCTTATCCATATCAATTAAGAAATAAACAAATGCTACAAAACCAACTATAAATTTACCTATAAATCCTAAAGATTTATTAATAAAACCTATTCCACTAGTAGATACTAAACTACCAACATCACCCAATATAGTATTTAAATAATCTGTTAATTTTATTTGATAATTACCTAAATTAACATCGTATTTAATATCTAAATTATTTAATACTTCAACAATCATTTTAACAAACAGTGATAATTGATCATATAACATTGGTAAAGTAATCCAAAGAAGTCCTCCCAAAAATAGAATTATTCCTAAGATAACAATAATAATAGCAATACCTCTATTTATACCTTTTTTTTCAAACCATTTAACTAATGGAGTAAAAGCATAAGCAAAAGCAAAACCAATTATAAATGGAGATAGAATTTGAATAATTCTACCTAATATTCCCCAACATATACTTAAGCCCCATATTATTAAAAATACTAAGGCGACAATAGCAAGTAAATTAATAACACGATAGTTTAATTTATTATCCTGCATCTTATCACCTCTCTAATAATATGGTGGTAGGTCCTATATTAGTAATAGAAACAGTCATATCAGCTCCAAATTCTCCAGTTTCAACATGAGTATATTTACTCATTTCTTCATTAAATAAATCATATAATTTAGTAGACTCTTCACCTTTCATAGCATTAATATAACTAGGTCTATTACCTTTTTGAGTATCAGCATATAAAGTAAATTGTGATATAGATAATATATCTCCACCATACTCTAATATACTTTTATTCATAACATCATTTTCATCAGGAAAAATACGAAGATTAGCAACTTTCTTAGCAAGATATTCTATCTTATCAATATTATCACCTTCAGTAAAACCAACAAGTAATACTAAACCACCATCAATTTTACCCTTAACTTTTCCATCAATAGTAACAGATGCTTTTCCACTTCTTTGTACTAAAACTCTCATCGCATCGCCCTCTCTACTTTTTCAACATAACGATGTTTTTCAATATTAATAATTAATTTGTTTAATTGATCCATTCCAGTTACATAACAAGATATTTCATAAGTAGATTTATCTCCTCCACCAATTACTTTAATACCATCAACACTAACATTCATCATTGAAATTGATTGAATAATATCTAACATATGATTTTCAACATCACTAACATAAACAAGTAAAAATGTAAGATATCTTTTATCACTATTACTATTCCATGAAACATCAACTGTACGATCATCAACAGACTCTAAATTATGACAATTAATTCTGTGAACAGTAATACCATTCCCTTTAGTAATATACCCAATTATTTCATCACCATATACAGGATTACAACAATTAGCTAAATTAACTTTTACTTTATCAATACCACTAACAATAATATCAGCATCAATTGATTTAGGACTTACTTTAACTACTTTAGGAGTATTATCTTCTTCTTTATGAATAACATTAATAACCCCATTAACAGTAGCTTTACCATTACCTATTGATAAATAAATTTCCTCTAAATTATCAGCATGTATCTCTTCACATATTTTTTCAATATTCTCATCAGTTAAAAATTCTGAAAAGACAAGTTTTCTCTTACGAAGTTCTTTCTCTAATCCGTATTTTCCTCGTTCAATATAAACTTCTCTTTCATTCTTAGTAAAGAATGCTTTAATTTTATTCTTAGTTGTACTACACTTTGCCATATTAATCCACTCTTTAGAAGGAGTAGAACTCTTATTAGTATTAATTTTAACAATATCATTATCTTGAAGCTCATAATCTAGTGGAACAATATTATTATTAACAATAGCTCCAACAGTAGTTTCTCCTACTTTAGTATGAATCTTATAGGCAAAATCTAATGGAGTAGCACCTCTCGGTAATTCAATAACATCACCTTTAGGCGTAAAACAATAAATATTATTATTTAATACTTCATCTTTAACACTATTAACAAATTCTTCATTACTCATCTTATCATGACTCAAATCAATAATAGATTTGAAGAATTGTAGTTTTTGTTCAGTAGTACTTGTAAGATTAGCATTACTAGCACTACCTTTATTTTCCTTATAAGCCCAATGAGCTGCAATACCATTTTCCGCAACTTCATCCATCTCATAAGTACGAATTTGAATTTCAAATAAATATCCCTCAATACCAAAAACAGTAGTATGTAATGATTGATACATATTAGGTTTTGGCATAGCAACATAATCTTTAAAACGTTTAGGTAAAGGTCTAAATTTACTATGAATTAAACCCAAAGTTAAGTAACACTCTTGCTCAGTATTAACAAGAATTCTTAAAGCAAGTAAATCATATATATCACTAAACTTTTTACCCTTATCTAATTTATTATAAATACTATAAATAGATTTACTTCTACCTTTTATTTCATGTGGTATATGATGTTCATTAAGTAGCTCAGTAATATCATTTTGCATATCATATACAATACGATCTCTTTCAATTTTAGTTTTATTTAATTTTTCTGCTATATCATAAAATACATCAGGTTTTAAATATCTAAGAGATAAATCCTCTAATTCGCTCTTAATCTTATGAATACCCAAATGATGAGCAATAGGAGCAAAAATATCAAGTGACTCATGAGCTTTAATCTTTTGTCTATCTTCAGGTATAGCCCATAATGTTCTCATATTATGAAGTCTATCAGCAAGCTTAATAATAATTACACGAACATCTTCACTCATACCAACTATTATTTTTTTATAATAATCAATTAAATATTCGTTCTCCGTAGAAAAATTAATATTACTTAATTTGGTAACTCCCTTAACTAATTTAGTTATTTCAGGTCCAAATTCTTCTTCCATCTCTTCCGGAGTACAATCACAATCTTCTAAAACATCATGCATTAATCCTGCAGAAATAGTTTCATAGTCTGCAGATACAGTTGTAAGAATAAGTGCAACATTCAAAGGATGATATATGAATGCCTCCCCACTCTTACGAAACTGCCCACTATGTTTTTCATAAGCAAATAAATATGCTTTTTGAATAACTTTGATTTGTTCTTCGTCATCTACATAACTACGAACCTTTTCAAGGACATCATCAATTTTAATTTCATCTAATTTTTTTGACAAAGAACTCATCTCCCCTCATTATTAACAATTTATTCCTTTTACTTTTCTCTCCTCTAAATCATCTTTATAAACAGGTTTTTCTTTTTCAGGTTTACCTAAATTCTTCTTTTCAAAATATAAGAAGAATACTGTTGCAACAAATATAGATGAATAAGTACCAGAAAGCAAACCAATTAACATTGCAACATTAAATGTAAATATTCCAGATGATCCTAATACCATCAATATAATTACTGGTAGTAAAGTAGTAACAGTAGTATAAATAGTTCTTGTAAATGTTTCCTGAACACTACGATTAGCTATCTCTTCTAACTTATCAGCATCGATTTTTTTCTTATCATAATTATAAATATTTTCACGAATCCTATCAAAACTAACAATAGTATCATTAATAGAATAACCAATAATAGCAAGAACAGCAGCTATAAACATAGAATTAACTTGAAATCTAAATATAGCAAACATACTAAACATAATAAGAACATCATGAAGTAAAGCTAAAACTCCACCCATTGCATAACTAAACTTAAATCTAACAGCAATATATAAAATAATACCAATTAATGCTACTAATACAGATAAAATAGCATTCTTAACAAGCTCTCTTTGAACTAAATTAGTAACAACACCAATATTAACCTTAGCATCATATTTTTTCTCAAAATATTGATTTAATTCTTTAACAGTATCTCCATCAACAGCATCATCTATTCTGATACTAGCTTCATCAGAAGAAATATTAATACTAGATGGTTCTAAATCCCAACCCTTAAGATCAGTAGTTAAAGATTTTTCACTTAACTTCTTATCACTAACAATAGTAATATCAGTACCAGTCTTATAATCAATACTCAAATTAAATCCTTTAGTAGCAAAAACTATAGCACCAATAATAATTATTAAGCAAGAAATAGTTAAACAGATTTTTCTAGGCTTTAAGAAATTAATCTTATGAAAACGATTAGGTTTAACTTCTTCATTCTTATTAACATTTGGAATATCATTAGGATTAATATTTAAGAAGAAACGAATCTTATCATTAAAATAATCAGTCTTAACAAATAATTTTAATAATGTTCTAGTTAAAAATACCATTGTAAACATAGTTACTAGTACAGTAATAATTAACATAGTAGCAAATCCTTTGATACTAGATTCACCAAAAGTAAACATAATAATTGCAACTATTAAAGTAGTAATATTAGAGTCTATTATTGCACTAAAACTAGATTTAGCCCCTTCTCTAAAGGCATTAGGTAAACTTTTACCTTTCAAAAGCTCTTCTTGAACTCTAGAATACGTTATAACATTAGCATCTACTGCCATTCCTACACCTAATACCAACGCCGCAATTCCAGGTAAAGTAAGAACTCCACCTACTACCCAGAAAACACCAAATACTAGGAAAGAATAAATAAACATAGATACTGCTGATATAAATCCAGCAAAATGATAAATGAAAATTAAGATTAAAATAATTGCAGCTACAGCAATAATACCGGCAACCAAAGTAGTTTGTAGAGTCTGATCACCAAAACTAGCTCCAACTGTATTAGAACTAACCTCTTCTAATTTACTAGGAAGAGAGCCACTATTAATTAAATCAACTAGATTACTTACTTCATCTTGAGTAAATTTACCTTGAATAATAACATCACTAGCAAATCCCTGAGATACAGTAGCAGCACTTAAGCAATTAGATTGATCAGTACCACATAATTTACCTTCATTAGAAAAACTATCAGTCATTTCATTATAATCTAACCAAATAACTATATAATTTTGTCCTTCTCCTCTTTCACTAATCTTTTTAGTTACTTCAAAGAATTTATCTTTATCAACAATAGATAAAGCAACTGCAGGAGAACCATCTTCTGATTGACCAATTTTAGCTCCTCCAGCTTTTAATACATCACTAGTCATCAATAGATTATCATCAATATCTCTAAATGATAAAGATGCAACTGTAGATAATTGTGTTCTTGCTTCTTCAGGATCTTTTACACCTGCAAGTTTAACACGAATCTTATCACTACCCTCAATAATAATTTCAGGTTCACTAACACCTAAACTATCAATTCTTTTACTTAAAGTTTTATAAGTAGCAGTTAATTTCTCCTGATTCATTTTAGAACCATCAATAGATTTAACTTTATAAAGGATTTCAAAACCTCCTTGTAAATCTAAACCAAATTTAAGACTTTTAAATAATGGTACAAAACAAAAACCAATTAATACCACTAATAATATTAATATAGCAGTAGTCTTAAGAACTTTTCCCCTTCCATTTTCCTTTTCTTTCATTTTTACTCACTCCCTACATGTATGAATTCTTTTAGTTTAATTTATCCAAAATAATCTCTTCATCTAATTTTAAAATATCATCAACGATATCAAAAAGAGTCAATCCTCTTCCATTTTTCCACTTCTCCATTAATAGATTCCATATATCCTTTTCCGACACAAAGGAAATACCTTTGTATGATAGCTTATGTACTTTAGTACGTAAAGCTGGCAAAACCCTCTGATATAGTTCTTCAATGGATTGAAATTCATCATTCATAGATAAATCACACCCTTTACAGGAACTAATAATATTATAACGAATTAAGGATTAAAAAGAAAGTAAATAAACAAAAAAAGATGAATTAATCATCTTTTTTAGCTCTCGGAAAACTATGATAATAAACTTCTTTTAATCTATCAGTAGTAACATGAGTATAAATCTGAGTAGCTTTAATACTTTCATGTCCTAATAATTTTTGTACTGTTAAAAGATCACAACCCTCATTTAATAAATGAGTAGCAAAAGAATGTCTTATCATATGAGGACTAATACTTTTATTAATACTAGTCTGTTTAATTAATTTATCAAGAATATATCTTACTCCTCTCTCAGTAAGAGGGCCACCATTATTATTGATAAACAATTCTTCTATTTTATTCTTATTTAATGAAAGATATCCATCATTTAAATATTTCTTTAAAGCATCTTCGCAATACTCTCCATAAGTAACATATCTTTCTTTATTACCTTTACCTAAAATTAAGATGTTTTTTCTACCAAAATCTATATCATTAACTTTAATAGAAACAAGTTCACCTACACGACAACCAGTCGCATAAAGCATTTCGAGTAATAATAAATCTCTTTGTCCCAAAGGAGAATCATCAGGCACTTTAAATAATTCTTCTAATTCATTATATTCAAAATATCTAGGAAGTTTTTTACTCTTTTTAGGTCCACTAACCAATGAAAAAACATTACTCTTAACAATACCTTCATTAGCCATATATTTATAAAAACCTCTTAAAGCACTTAACTTCCTATCAATAGAAGAATTATTATCATTCTTCGTATCTTTTAAATACATTAAATAAAATCTAATATCACTATACTCTATATCTTTATAGTTTAAACCTTCACTATTAATATAATCAAGATACTCTATAATATCATTTTGATAACTAAGAATAGTATAATCAGAATAGTTTTTTTGATATTTTAAATAATCTAAATAACTATTTAAATCTTGATTATTTTCTCTTTTGATATCCTCCATTAATAACATCACCTAATACCTTATCTTTATTAGCATTATATATATCAAGCCAACTAATTATTTGTGGAATTAATTGTTTATTACTTTTTAAATAATCAATTATTACTTCTTGATCTCTCATAACAGGATCAATATATGAATTACACATTGGGTAATATCCATAATCCAAACTATCACGATGTATTGTATAAACATTTATATAAGAACATAATTGTTCAGATAAAAAAGACTCTAAACATTCTAAATCCCATGAATCGCAACCTATAAAATTATTTCTATTAAATATAGTATTTCCTTCCCTATCAATAGTAAATACTTTTTGAGGAATAAACTCAATCTCTCTCATAATTTTAAAACAATTATTATCTTCATCAGAACGCTCATCAAATAAAGATAATTGATTTTCATCATAATCTTTATCAGTAACACGAATTAATTCATTATCAAGAAAACCTCTATACATCTGATCACTAATATCTTTAGATTGTCTAATAATATGACTTAATGCATCTAACGTATTACGAACTAAAGGATAAGAATTTCTAGCCCATCCACCATCTCTATATTTAATACTATAAATACTATCATAATTAGTATATGCAAAATACTTTGCATATCTATCATATACATTAGTTTTACCTGTAATTAATAAATCATATAAAGAGGGTTTCTTATATACTTGTCCAGCAAAATAATCAAGTATTCTATCTATTTGTTTCTCACTTTTAGTTATTTCTCCATTTAAAGAGTTTTCTGCTATTTCACTAATACAACTATTTAGATTATATAATACTTCATATTTTTTTAATATAATTTCCCCATTAAACTTACTCTGACTAACTATAAAAAAATCAGTATTATCATAAAGATTATAATGACTGTTCATATCATATTCATCTTGAAATTGTGTCGTAAATAAATCAATTTGTTCTAAAGAAACTCCTCTTTTTCCATTTATTTTTAAAATTTCAAAATCATTAGTTTCTCTATCCCTAGCAACTAAATAATATAAAGCCTTACCCATATAACTCAATCCCCCTTACAGGCATATTATATCATAAAAAGCTAATAAATACAACGAAAAAGAGGATTACTCCTCCTTATAATCACAACTTGAACACTTAATAACACTGTTCTTTTCAGTTAACATTTCACCACATTCAGGACATTTCCTATCAATAGGCTTATCCCAGTATGCAGTCTTACATTTAGGATAGTTATTACATCCATAGAATATTTTACCCTTATGACTCTTCTTCTCAACAATTTTACCAGAACAATTAGGGCAATTACATATTTCTGTTTCAACCACTTCTTCTTTTTGAACATATTTACAATTAGGATAATTACTACAAGCCACAAATTCTCCATATTTTCCTTTACGTTTAACTAAAGGACTACCACATTCAGGGCATACTTCTCCAGTTTCTTCAGCAGCTTTCTTTTCCATTGATTCAAATGCATTTTTAACTCTCGGTTCAAATATCTCATAGAAATCTTCAAGTATTTTATTCCATACTTTTTTACCTTCAGCAATCTCATCTAAATCAGTTTCCATATCTCTAGTATAATCAGTATTAATAATATCACTAAAGAATTCTTGCAATTTATCAGTAGTTTCAAAACCAACACTTGTTGGTTTAAATTTTTTATCCTCTAAAGTAACATAATCTCTACTCTTAATAGTATCAATAATAGTAGCATATGTAGATGGTCTACCAATACCCAATTCTTCTAATTCTTTAATCAATTTTGCTTCTGTATATCTTGAAGGTGGTTGAGTAAAATGTTGTGTACTTTCAACATTATTAGTAATAGCAACCTCATTATCACCTATCTCAGGTAATATTTTATCCTCACTCGACTCATAATCACCATATACTTTTAAATAACCATCAAATATTAATATTTGACCAGTAGTCTTAAATTTATAATCATTATTATCAAATATAATAGTAGTTTGATTAACAGTAGCATCACTCATAAGAGAAGCTAAAGTTCTTTTATAAATCAAACTATATAATTTAAATTCATCATTACTCAGATACTGTTTAATCTTAGTAGGTTCTCGTAAAACACTAGTAGGTCTAATTGCCTCATGAGCATCTTGAACATTATCATTCTTTTTAGTCTGTTTTATATAACCAACATATTTTTTACCATACTTTTCTTCAATTAACTTCATTGCTGGTTTAACAAAATCATCACTTAAACGAATAGAATCAGTTCTCATGTATGTAATAAGACCAACTGTTTCAGTACCAATGTCAATACCTTCATATAGTTTTTGAGCAACACTCATAGTCTTACGAGCAGGAAAACCTAATTTAGTAGATGCTTCCTGTTGTAAAGTTGAAGTAGTAAAAGGAAATTTACTCTTACGAGCTTTTTCTTTCTTCTCAACAGACTCTACTTTATATTCATCACTTAAAGCATCTAATACACGATTAGCATCTTTCTCATTATGAAGTTCTATATCATCATTTTTATATTTAAATAATTCTGCTTCATATTCAGGAAATATTGCTATTATTTTCCAATACTCTTCTGGAATAAAAGCTTCAATTTCTCTTTCTCTATCAACAATTAATTTTAAAGCAACACTTTGCACTCTACCAGCACTCTTAGCCCCTATTTTACTCTGTAACAATTTACTAAGTCTAAAACCAATAATACGATCAAGTATTCTACGAGTCTCTTGACTTTTAACTAAATTATCATCTATTACAGTAGGATTAGCTATTGCATCTAATACTTTATCATGTGTAATTTCATTAAATAATACACGTTTGTAATCTTTATCTTTAATACCTAAAGTATCCTTTAAATGCCATGCAATTGCTTCTCCTTCACGGTCAGGGTCTGATGCTAAATATACTAAATCACTATCTTTAACATCTTTCTTTAATTCTTTAATAACCTTTTCTTTTCCCTTAATAGGAATATATGTAGGTTTAAATCCATTATCAACATCAACACCTAATCCTAAGTGTCCAGAAGTAGCTAAATCACGTATATGTCCCTTAGAAGAAACAACTTTAAAATCTTTACCTAAATACTTTTCAATTGTCTTACTTTTACTAGGACTTTCTACTATAACTAAGTTCTTTGCCATAGAATCCCTCCAGTCATTTATAATTTATAACCATAAAAATAACTTTTGTCAACAACTATCTATTTATATTATATTTAAAAAATTTATTTTTTACATCTTTCTAAATATTCTTTTACAGGTCCATAACTTCTTCTATGTTCATCAATTATTCCATACTTATTAATTGCTTCTAAATGCTTTTTAGTAGGATATCCAACATTATTTTTAAAATCATACATCGGATATTTTTTATCCAATTCATATAGCATCCTATCTCTAGTTACTTTAGCAATAACACTAGCAGCACTAATAGTAATACTTCTTAAATCCCCTTTAATAATAGGAGTAACATGAATATCTATATCTAATTTCATTGCATCAGTAAGTACATAATCAGGCTTAGGATTACAATTATTAATAGCTATAATCATAGCTTCACGAGTCGCTTCATAAATATTGATTTCATCAATTCTTGCTTCAGATACAATACCTATTCCGTAAGAAATAGCCTGTTTTTTTATTTCTTCAAAATAATAATCTCTTTTCTTCTCACTTAATTTCTTACTATCCGTAAGACCTTCTAATTTAAAACTATCCGGAAGAATTACACAAGCAGCAACAACAGGTCCAACTAAAGGCCCACGTCCTACTTCATCTACCCCTCCAATTAGTTTATATCCAGATTTTTTTAATTCTCTTTCATTTTTATATGTATCTTTACAATCAATAAATAATTGTATTTTCTTTATATTATTCTTATTTTTTTCTCTTTTATCCAATGTATATAATTCTAATAGATTATCCAAAGTCATAACTTTATATCCATTAATTTCAACATAATCTTTACTATAAAAATTAGGTCCTATTTCAAAAACATCTTTAAATTTTATTTCACTATTAAAATAACCCATCTTAGTATCCCAATTAATAGTTTTATAAAAAGACTCACTACAACTAAGATCTATATCATTAGCATCTCTTTTTATTCCATGAAGTACTAAAGCAGAACCACCAATAATAATATAATCATTTTTATTTAAATCTAGACTATCTAATTTTTCAATTATTTCTTTTTTCTTCATAAGAACACCCATATTAATTGTTTCAAGAAAATAAAAATATTGCAAGAAAAAATAGAAATATAAATTTCTATTTTACTTTAACTTTTGCTCTACTTACTATTCTACTTATAAAATTTTTTCTTTCATTTTCAAAATCAATAAAGAACGGAATTGTATTTGGTGGAACTCTTAATCCATTACGTCTATAACTTCTATGAATAGTTTCCATCAAATCAACATTTAAATAAAATCTTAACTTTTCTGCAAACTCAGGATGTTCCTCAATAAAATCTATATAATCATTTTCCCCTCTAAAACTATGTAAAGCATTTCCATAAATCATATGATGATCTAATTCTGAAGGATTCAAAGAATATTCAAAATCATATAAAGGAGCTAAACGAACTTCTCCAGTTTCTTTATTTCTTTGAAAAATAATATTATTCCAATATCTATCAGTTTGACCCATAAATGTATCTAAAGCAAACATCTCTTCTATATCATCAAGTAAATCTCTACGATTATTATCATCTATTGCAAGATTTAATACTTCCTCTAAATGATTGTGACTACTACGAATAGATTTATCTTCTATTTGAAAATAATCATATAATGTAGTATCACGGAAATCATAAGAACCAAGCTTAATTGCACATCCCTGTTTATAAGCATCACAGAAAGGAACAGTACGATTAACTTTATAGTAACTTTCTCCAATTAAAAAGAAATGAGCACATCTAAGATTACGAATATTACACAATTCTTCTCCTACAAATTCTGCATGATTAAAATCTTTCCTATACATTCTCGGTCCATCATCTCTACCACCAAAAAACAAAAATCTTCTCTTTTTTGGTTCTTCAGGTCCAACTAACAAAACTCTAGTATAATCATCAATACATTCAACCCAACTAAGCATCACAATCTATCAAAAGTAATCGAATCAAAATAACCATTCTTTAAATCACTAATAATAATATTAGAAACTTTTTCATAGTCAACGACCCCACCTTTTGATAAAGCACCTCTCTTCTTCCCTATTATTTCATATGCTTCTACTAAATCTTCATCAAGTTTAACTATTCCATATCTTTCTTTTAGTTTTTCTGGATATAATTCAAACAACTTACGAAGTATAAAGCAAGCAATTTCGTCAGAATTAACAACTTCTTCTTTAATAGAAGATAAAGCTGCTAAAATATGAGCAGATTCTTGATTTTCTAATTTAGGCCAAAGTATTCCAGGAGAATCTAATAATTCAATATTTTTATTAACTCTAATCCAAGAAAGATTTTTAGTAAATCCCGGAGTATTACCAACTCCAGCAGATTTTTTACCAACAAGTCTATTTATTAAAGTACTCTTTCCCACATTAGGAGCTCCAACTATTAGTACTCTGGCCGCTCTTTCTTTTAATCCTTTATTCTTTCTCTCAATATTAATATCATTCATAATATCATTAGTCATATTGATTAAAGAAGAGCAATTTCCACCCATCAAATCTAACGGTACTATATTATACCCCATTTTCTTAAAAAAGTCCAGAATTTTATTAGTTTCTGTCTTATCACACAAATCGTATTTAGTAAAAACTAGTATTTTTGGCTTGTCTTTTATTAAATCATCTATATCAACAATCTTACTAGAAATAGGCATTCTAGCATCAACTACTTCATAAACAATATCTATTAAATTTAATTGTTCACTTATTTCTCTTCTGGTTTTAGCCATATGTCCAGGAAACCAGTTTATATTAGTTTTATTTTCATTCATAAGAATCACTTCCTAACACTTAAACCACTCAAATTATAACATAAAAACGGCAAATTTTGTATAAATCTACCGCTTTTTAT
>CAMYVT010000002.1 GCA_947302515.1 uncultured Caryophanales bacterium | reverse complement strand
TGCGTAAGAGACGTGCGGTAAAAAGAGATATTTTAGCAGATCCAATATATAATTCAAAAGTAGTTGCTAAACTAATTAATACAATTATGTTGGATGGTAAAAAAGGTATTGCTCAAACAATCGTTTATGAAGCTTTTGATACAGTAAAAACTAAAACTGGAAAAGATGCTTTAGAAGTTTTTAATGAAGCAATGGAGAATATTCAACCTCAATTAGAAGTTAAGAGTCGTCGTGTTGGTGGTTCTAACTATCAGGTTCCAGTTGAGGTTACACCTGCAAGAGGACAAGCGTTAGCTTTAAGATGGTTAACTAAGTATTCTCGTGAACGTGGTGGAAAAGGGATGGCTGATAATTTAGCAAATGAAATAATTGATGCAGCTAATGGAACAGGTGCAGCAGTTAAAAAACGTGAAGACACTCATAGAATGGCTGAGGCTAATAAGGCTTTTGCTCATTACAGATGGTAGAAAGGAGATACTAGTATGGCAAGAGATACGTCTTTAGAGAAAACAAGAAACTTTGGTATCATGGCACACATTGATGCCGGTAAAACAACTTGTACTGAAAGAATTTTATTTCATACAGGTAAAATTCATAAAATAGGTGAAACTCATGATGGTGAATCTCAAATGGACTGGATGGAACAAGAACAAGAACGTGGTATTACTATCACTTCTGCTGCTACAACAGCTCATTGGAAAGATTATCGTTTTAATATTATTGATACTCCAGGGCACGTAGACTTTACTATTGAAGTTTCTAGATCACTTCGTGTTTTAGATGGTGCTGTTGCATTATTAGATGCACAAGCTGGAGTTGAACCTCAAACTGAAACAGTTTGGAGACAAGCTTCTGAATTTAAAGTTCCTAGAATTATTTTTGCAAATAAGATGGATAAAATGGGAGCTAACTTTGAATATACTTTAAAAACTATTAAGGATCGTTTAGGAGTTAATGCTAAACCAATTGAATGGCCAATCGGTGCTGAAGATAGTTTTAATGGAACTATAGATTTAGTTACAATGAAAGCTTACCAATATGATGGTGGTCAAGCTGAAGAGGCTAAGGAAATAGAAATTCCTGCAGATTTAAAAGATTTAGTAGAAGAAAAGAGAGCAGAATTAATTGATGCTGTTGCTGAATATGATGATGATATGATGATGGCTTATCTTGATGGTGGAGAAGTAACAGTTGAAATGATTAAAAAAGCTATCCGTAATGGATGTTTAGCTGCTGAATTCTTCCCAGTTATGTGTGGTACTGCTTTAGGAAATATGGGTATTAAACCATTACTTGATGCAGTTATTGATTATTTACCTAGTCCAATTGATGTTGAATCAATTAAAGGTACAGATTTAAATGGAAATGAAGCAGTTCGTCATCCAAGTGATAGTGAACCATTTGCTGCATTAGCATTTAAAGTTATGACAGATCCATTTGTTGGACGTCTAACATTCTTTAGAGTTTATTCTGGACACTTAGCTAGTGGTTCTTATGTATTAAACTCTACAAAGGATGAAAAGGAAAGAATTGGTCGTATTCTTCAAATGCATGCTAATACTCGTAAAGAAATTAGTGATGTATATACAGGAGATATTGCTGCTGCTGTAGGACTTAAGAATACTACAACTGGAGATACTTTATGTGATGAAAAGAAACCTATTATTCTTGAAAGCTTACATATTCCTGAGCCAGTTATTCAATTAGCTGTTGAACCTAAGAGTAAAGCTGATCAAGATAAGATGGCTTTAGCATTACAAAAACTTGCTGAAGAAGATCCAACATTTAAAGTTCATACTGATCATGAAACTGGTCAAACAGTTATCGCTGGTATGGGTGAATTACATCTTGATGTATTAGTTGATCGTATGAAGAGAGAATTTGGAGTTGAAGCAAATGTTGGTGCTCCACAAGTTGCTTATCGTGAAACAATTAAAGCTACTGCTGATTGTGAAGGTAAGTATATTAAACAATCTGGTGGTCGTGGACAATATGGACATGTTTGGGTTAAGTTTGAACCAAATCCTGATAAAGGATATGAATTCATTGATCAAATCGTTGGTGGTGTTGTTCCTCGTGAATATATTCCAGTTGTTGATAAAGGATTACAAGAAGCATTACAAACAGGTGTACTTGCAGGATATCCTATGATAGATGTTAAGTGTACATTATTTGATGGTAGCTATCATGATGTAGACTCTAACGAAATGGCATTCAAGATTGCCGCAAGCTTCGCTTTAAAAGAAGCTAAAAACAAATGTAACCCAGTTTTACTTGAACCTATTATGAAAGTTGATGTTACTACACCAGATGAATATTTTGGTAACGTAATGGGTGATCTTACTTCTCGTCGTGGTAAACCATTAGGACAAGAAAGTCAAGGAAACGCAGTAAAACTTAGTGCAATGGTTCCACTTTCAGAAATGTTTGGATATGCTACTAATCTTCGTTCTAATACACAAGGTAGAGCTACATTCGTTATGTTCTTCGATCATTATGAAGAAGTTCCAAAGAACATTGCTGAAGAAATTATTAAAAAGAGTGGAAATTAAGAAATAGTATCAAAATAGTTGAAAAATGTTCAATTATTAGATAAAATATATGTTGTAAATAAATAAGGAGGAAATTATTTTATGGCAAAAGAAAAATTTGATCGTTCAAAACCACATGTTAACGTTGGTACAATTGGACACGTAGATCATGGTAAAACTACTTTAACTGCTGCTATTACTAAATGTTTAGCTGGTAAAAACGGAAACCAAGCTGTTGAATTTGCTAACATTGATAAAGCACCAGAAGAAAGAGAACGTGGTATCACTATCAATACTGCTCACGTTGAATACAGTACTGATGCTAGACACTACGCTCACGTTGACTGCCCAGGACATGCTGACTATGTTAAAAACATGATTACTGGAGCTGCTCAAATGGATGGAGCAATCTTAGTTATTGCTGCTACAGATGGACCTATGGCACAAACTCGTGAACACATCTTACTTGCTCGTCAAGTTGGAGTTCCAAAAATGGTTGTTTTCATGAATAAGTGTGATATGGTTGATGATCCAGAATTACTAGACTTAGTAGAAATGGAAATTCGTGACTTATTAAATGAATATGGATTTGAAGGAGATGACACTCCAATTATTCGTGGATCTGCTCTTAAAGCACTTGAAGGTGATCCTGCATGGACTCCAAAGATTGATGAATTAATGGAAGCTGTTGATACTTGGATCCCAACTCCAGAGAGAGATACTGATAAACCATTCTTAATGAGTATCGAAGATGTATTCACAATCACTGGTCGTGGAACAGTTGTTACAGGACGTGTTGAGCGTGGACAATTAAAACTTAACGATGAAGTTGAAATTGTTGGTATTAAACCAACTCAAAAAACAGTTGTTACTGGAATTGAAATGTTCCGTAAACAATTAGATTATGCTGAAGCAGGAGATAATGCCGGAGTTTTACTTCGTGGTATTGCTCGTGAAGAAGTTGAAAGAGGACAAGTTTTAGCTAAACCTGGAACTGTTACTCCACATCACAAATTCAAAGCTACAGTTTATATCTTAAGTAAAGAAGAAGGTGGACGTCATACTCCATTCTTCAACAACTATCGTCCACAATTCTATTTCAGAACTACTGATGTAACTGGTGTTATTACTTTACCAGAAGGAACTGAAATGGTTATGCCTGGAGATAACATTGATATGGATGTTGAATTAATCCATTCAATCGCTCTTGAACAAGGAACTCAATTCTCTATCCGTGAGGGTGGAAGAACTGTAGGTGCTGGTTCAGTTACTGAAATCGTTGAATAATGATTTGTTAAAAGGAAATCAATTGAATGATTTCCTTTTTTTTGCTATACTTTAATAGTAGGGATGTGAATGTAATGGCACTTAATATAACTTGTGATACAGATGTTAATGAAATTATTTCTGTTGATGATATCAATCCTTTTTTGAATTCAATGGAAACAGATCTTAGTAATTATAAAGAATCTATAACTAAGAATCTTACTATAGAGGTTGAATCAGGAGGTTTATCTATTTCAGGATTAAACATTAATGATGAACCTTTATTAGAAGAAGCTACTAATGAAGTTATTGGTAATATAACTTGTGATGCTGATTTTTTTGCTTTTAAAGAAAATGTAATTATAATATGTAATAATCAAAGAAAAAAAGAATTGGTTGAACTTAGTAGTAAGATTTCTGAGAAAATAGCAGATCTTCGTAATGAATATCTTCAAAATATTATGCAATATAATTCACTAGGAATAGATGCCACTCCACAACAAATACAGAATTATTTTAATATTAAAACAGATCTTGAAACTAAGATTTCTTTCTATGAACAAAAAAAAGCTACTGTTGAAGGGATGATGATTTAATGAGTAAAATATTTGCTGATTTTCATAAATTATCTGGTTCAGTGATTAATCTAAATATTATGAGTAAAATTCATGATCCTGAATTATATGATTCATTACATAGTAATAGAGATAAAATAATAGAAATAGGAGATAGTCATGATAATTGCTTTTCTTCTATTAATACTATTAGTATTGAAAAGTCTATTGAAAATACATCTAATAAAATTAGTGATTTATCTTCAAAAGTAGATGATGCAATGGAATCTATTTATTTATATTCAATTAGTGATTCTGATATGCTCACTTTATTTGATAAGGAATATAATATTACTTCTGCTTCATTAAATAATCAATGGGATTATATTTATTTACGTTTTTATAGAGATGATCTTCATTTATCTGATAAGATTTCTCATAGTCAGATTACTGCTAATTATGATGCTGAATACTATAATAAGATATTAAGTAGCATCTTAAATGATAGTAATTCTCAAAGAGATAAAGTTGTTAATTCTGCTATATTTATGTCATGCATGTTTCCTCATTTGCCTTATTTCTGGGGTGGAGGCCATTATTATAACTATGAAGGTGTTGATCCTACATGGGGTACTGATAAATTAGTTACTGCTCCGGGACATAGTACCTCTGGTACATATATTCCATATAGTATGGATTGTGCTGGATATGTTGATTGGTTATTTTATAATAGTGGTGTTAGTACTGATAGATGTGATTGTACATCTCTTGTTGGTGATTATGTAGGAATGGGAACTTATGAGTCTATTACAGCCGATGGGGTTGCTTCTCGTACAAGACCTGGTGATTTAGTAGAAATGGATGGGCATGTTGGTGTTGTTGTTAGTACTAATGGAAATACAATTACTGTTTCACACTGTAGTGGAAGTGGTTCTGGATTGAATCTTACTTCAATTAATACAGAAACTGGTTTAGTTGAAGATGACTCTTCTTTAGAGTCTAGAGTTAAAGATCAATATTTTACTAGTGTTATTCATATTAATTATGATGATGATGTTGATCCAGATGAAGAAAAAAATGATAATAAAGAAAAAGAATAGCCGTTTGGCTATTCTTTATTTACTTTTTTATATAAGTTATATGAAAAACTATTTAATACTATATCAAATTCTCCAATATATTCTGTTACTATAGAATTGAATCCTAATTTAGATTCATTTAATCCAGCATATGGATTTTTCTTAGGATTAGTATTTTCAAAATCTCCTACTATGGCATTTAAATTTACATATTTTAATCCTAAATCATTATAATCTTCAATTAATTGCCATTTTAATAAGTAACTTGGATTTACTGTACTATAACCTGGATCTACTCCTTCAGTATAAATATAAGCAGCATTATCATATTTTATTACCATTGCTCCAGCAACAGTTATTCCGTCTGGTCTTTGTTTTAATAGTTCTGTTGCTTTTAATAAATTGTTTTTATATGCAGCTACTAATTTATCTGATTCTATTTTTTTATTTAAATAGTTTTCTCTTTCTTTGGGGTCTAAATCTAAGTCTTGTATTCTTTCAGCTAAATTATCATTATATTCCTGTTCTTTTTCATAATTTCTTCTACTATTGATAACATATGATTCTGTTTTTATTTTTACATAATAGATATCTATATCTTCTCCAAATTCTTTAACCATTTCTCGATAGAAAGCAAGAGGTTTTTTATCTTTTTTACCTACGAATTGGAATAATTTATTTACATTTCTTGTTTCATCTTTTTCAACAACTAATCCATTGTTTTTTGCTTTTCTTATCTTATTTCTTGTTCTTTTATCAAGTTTTGCGAATAATTCGCGTATATCTTTATTTAGTGTTACTAAGGCTTCCCAACGTGGTTTTTCTGATTCAAAATATAAATTTTTTCCTAGATATTCAAAATCAGCATCTTTTAAACTTTCTATTATTTCATTTCCATTTTCATTTATATTCATGATACTTCCTTCAGCATCTCTAACTGTTAAAGGAACACACGGATCTATTCTTAATAACATAAAGTTTTGTTTACCTAATGAATTTCTTAATACATCTCCTAATTCATCAATATTATCTATATCATCATAATTAAATAATATTCCTCGTGGTGCATAGGCTATTTTGTTTTTTCTCCAGACTTCTTTATAGATTATAAGTGTTGCGCCTATTAGTTTATTGTATTCATTTACAAAACCTAAATATTGACTACGATATCCAAATTTATTCATTACTGAACCATACATAGATGTTTGCATATAGTTTCTATAACGATGATTTGAGGCAAAACGATCAAATTGTGCTGGATTTAATTTTACTATTCTCATCTATAGCCACTTCCTTATTCTAGTTCATTATAACATATTATATTATTTACTTTCAATAAAGAGATAATAAATGCTTTTATTTTACATATTGTAGTATAATAATTATGGTGATTGTATGTTTAAACATAATAAAATATTAATTCTAGGATTTGCAAGAAGTGGATATGAAGCTGCTAAATTATTAATAGATAGGGAAAATGAAGTAATACTTAATGATTCTAAAGAAGAAGAAAAACAGGATTTGGATAAAGTTAAAGAATTAAGAGAAATGGGAGTTCAATTTATATTTGGTTCCCATCCTGATGATTTACTTGATAGTAGTTTTGATTATTTGATTAAGAATCCTGGAGTACCAATTGATCATAAATATGTATTAAAAGCCAGAGAGCTAGGAATTGAAGTAATTAATGAAGTAGAAATGGCATATAGATTATTACCTAAAGGGGTTAGTATTGTTGGTATTACTGGTACTAATGGTAAGACAACTACTACAACGTTAACGTATGAAATATTACATAATGCTTTTGGTGATAGAGTAATTCTTGCGGGTAATATTGGATATCCTTTAAGTGGTGTTTTAAAAGATATAAAAAGTGATACTATTCTTGTAATGGAGGTATCTTGCCAGCAGGGAGAAAATTTTAAAGAGTTTTGTCCTCATATAGGTGTTATTACTAATTTTAGTGAAGCTCATATAGATTTTATGAAGACTTATGAACATTATAAAGAAACTAAGGCTAAAATGTTTTATAAACAAGATAAGAATGATATTGCTATTATTAATTATAGTGATAGTGATGTTATGAATGAATTAAAGAATATTAAGTCTCAAAAGAAATATTTTACTTCTAAAGAAGATTGTTTTGGATGTCATTTGGTTGATAGAGATATTTATTACTATGATGAAAAAATAATGTCTATTGATGATATTAAGATAAAAGGTATGCATAATGTTGAGAATGTAATGGCTACTATTATGATCGCAAAAGAGTTTGATGTTTCAAATGATGTTATTATTGATACTATATCTCTTTTTAGAGGTGTTGAACATAGATTAGAGTATGTTGATACTATTAATAATATTGAGTTTTATAATGATACAGAAGCTACTAATATAAAATGTACACAGATTGCTTTATCTTCATTTAATAGACCTACTATTGTTATATTAGGTGGAATGGAAAGAGGCCAAAATTTTGATGATTTACTTCCATATATGGGAAATGTTAAATGTATAGTTGCTATAGGTACTTGTAGAGATAGAATATTAGATTTTGGTAATAAAAATAATATTCCTACATATTCATATGAATTTTTAAAAGATGGGTTCAATAAATGCTTTCAAGAGGCAGAACCTAATGATATAATATTATTGAGTCCAGCATCTGCTTCATGGGATCAATATAAAGAATGTGAAGTTAGAGGAGCTGAATTTAAAAAATTAGTGGAGGAGATAAAAAATGAAAATTAAAGATGTAATTGGAAGAGAAATATTAGATTCTCGAGGAAATCCTACTGTAGAAGTTGATGTTATTCTTGAAAATGGAATTATGGGTAGAGCAGCAGTTCCTAGTGGTGCTTCTACCGGGGAAAGAGAAGCTTTAGAATTAAGAGATGGGGATAAATCTAGATATTTAGGTAAAGGGACTTTAAAGGCTGTTGAAAATGTTAATGGACCATTAAGAGATTTAGTTATTGGAATGGATGCTGCTGATCAAAAAGCTTTAGATTATGCAATGATTGAATTAGATGGTACTGAGACTAAATCTAAATTTGGAGCTAATGCTATTTTAGGTATTAGTATGGCTGCTATGAAAGCTAGCGCTATAGAAAAAGATGTTCCTCTATATCGTTATATTGGTAATGGTTCTGTTTTACCTAAACCTATGATGAATATTATTAATGGTGGGGCACATGCAGATAATAAGCTTGATTTTCAAGAATTCATGATTATTCCACAAAGAGATACTATTCATGAAAGAGTTAGAGTAGGTGCTGAAGTTTTCCACAACTTAAAAAAAGTATTAAATGAAAAAGGACTTGCTACTGGAGTAGGAGATGAAGGTGGTTTTGCTCCTGATTTACAATCCAATACTGAAGGCTTTGAACTAATAATGGAAGCTATAGAGAAAGCTGGCTATATTCCTGGTAAAGATGTTTGTATGGGTATAGATGTTGCTGCTTCAGAATTCTACTCAGATGGTAAATATAATCTTGTAGGAGAGGGAAGAAGTCTTACTACAGAAGAATTAATTGATTTCTATGAAGAATTAGTTAATAAATATCCAATTGTTTCTATAGAAGATCCTGTTGATGAAAATGACTGGGATGGATTTACTAAAATTACTGAAAGATTAGGAGATAAAATTCAATTAGTTGGTGATGATTTATTTGTTACTAATAAAAAATGTCTTCAAATGGGTATTGATAAACATGCTGGTAATGCAATTTTATTAAAAGTAAATCAAATTGGTACTATTACTGAAACATTAGAGACAATTGAACTTGCTAGAAGTAATGGTTATGCTACTATTATTTCTCATAGATCTGGTGAAACTGAAGATACTACAATTGCAGACTTAGCTGTAGGGCTTGATTTAGGACAAATTAAGACTGGATCTATGTCTCGTACTGATAGAATTTGTAAATACAATCAATTAATGAGAATTGAAGAGGAACTAAGCAAGTAATTGCTTTTTTTCTTTTGTTTTGATATAATATAGCCACTTTGAGGTGATTATATGATTAACAATTTATTTTTAACTGACAATGCCTTACAAATATTAGATATAGGAAAACGTTTTGGTAATATGAATACTGGGAAAAATTTTTACCCAGATACTTATACAGCTGAAATGCGTTGGTCTGAATTTTTAAAGAGACGTATTAAGGTTGGACAAGCATATGGATTTGATGGACATAAAATGTTTATGGCTGATCAAAGAGATAAGACGGGTAGTTGGTTTGAGATAACAAGAGATTATGTTGAAGTTAATCCTGATGGTTGGTCTGATATTCCTGAGGATATTTTGATTGTTACAGACAGTTTGCCTGGAGTTGTTATTGGCCATCCTGTTGCTGATTCCCCTGTTGTTATGGCATATGATACCAAACAAAGAATATTAGCAATTGGTCATTGTAGTGCAGAGCTAGTTGATAAAAAAATGCCTATGCTTGTTGTTGATGCTTTACTTGAATCATATGCATCTCATGATGAAGATATTCTTGCTTATGTATCTGCATGTGCAGGTAAATCTTGGACTTATGATTGCTATCCATCATGGGCTAAAGATGATATGATTTGGAATGATGTTATTACTATTGGAGAAGATGGTTTGTATCATATTGATTTAAAGAGAGCAGTGTTTAAGCAATTAGTAGAAAGAAAAGTTGGAGGAATTATGGATAGTCCGATTGATACTATTACTAATTCTAACTTTTATTCAAATAGTGCTGCTAGAAGTAATCCTGATAAAAAAGGAATAAACTTTGCTGGGGCTTTTTTTAAATAATAATACTAGTTATTATTGTTGCAAATAGGTTGTTTTTATGATATTATATTGTTGTTATTACGGAGGGATTATATGCAAGCTGCATTATTAATTGTATCAATTTTATTAATTATTATTGTTTTATTACAAGGGGCTAAGTCTGATGCAGGACCACAAATTATTTCTGGTGGACAAAGTGAATTGTTTGTTAATCGTAAGGAAAGAGGTTCTGAATTAGTTATTACTAGAATTACTATGTTATTAGGATTTGCTTTCTTTGCAATAAGTTTAATTGCAATGTTTATGTAAGGACTTCGGTCCTTTTTCTTTTGAAAAAAGACTGGTTATATAGATAAAAATACTTTATAATATAATAGAAGGTGATACTATGAGAGATACCATAATTAATATTCTAAAAAACTCTGATAAAGCTTTAGATATTTATGAATTACAAGATATGTTAGGAATAAAGAATGCTGATGAAACTAAAGAATTATTAGATGAATTAAAAAAGATGGAATATGAAGTAATTATTTATCATACTAATAAAGATAAATATATGCTTTTAGAGAATAGTCAATTAAGAAAAGGAATAATGAGAGCTAATAAAAAGGGATTTGGTTTTGTAGAAATTGCTGACTTAGCAGAAGATGTTTATGTTTCTCAAGATAATATGAATGGTGCTATTCATGATGATGTAGTATTAGTAGAAATTACTAGTAAGATGAATCTTGATAGATTAGAGGGTAGAGTATTACGTATTTTAGAGAGAAAAATGAGTAATTTTGTTGGTCTTATTTCTTTTGATGATAAAGGTGTAGGTCATATTACTCTTGATGATAATAAGATTAAACTTAATATTGAAATACCTAAAGGTAAAGCTTTAAATGCTGTAGAAGGGCATAAAGTAGTTGTTAAACTTGAAAAGAAAATGAATAATTCAGGTAGATATGAAGGTAGAGTAGTTGATATTATAGGTCATGTTAATGATCCTGGAGTAGATATATTATCTATTATTTATAAATATAATATTGATGTTGATTTTTCTGATGAAGTTAAGAAAGAAGTTAGGCAATTACCTATGTCAGTTTCTGAAGAGGAAATGAAAGGACGTAGAGATTTAAGAGAAGAAACAATATTTACTATTGATGGTGATGATACAAAAGATATAGATGATGCAATTAGTATAAAAATTCTTAATAATGGTCATTATCAATTAGGAGTACATATTGCTGATGTTAGTTATTATGTTAGAGAAGGAACTGCTCTTGATGAAGCTGCAATGGAGAGAGGTACAAGCGTTTATTTAGTTGATAGAGTTATTCCTATGCTTCCTCATGAATTATCTAATGGTATATGTTCTCTTAATCCAGAAGTTGATAGACTTGCTGTTTCTTGTGTTATGGAATTTGATGGTGCTGGTAAGCAAATAGATTATGAAATATTTCCTAGTGTCATAAAATCTAGAATTCAAATGACTTATAAGAATGTAAATAGCATTTTAGAAAACAATAAAGTTCCTGAAGGCTATGAACCTTTTGTTGAAAATCTAAAACTTATGGAGGAACTTGCAGTAATACTTAGAAAAGCAAAAGTAAAAAGAGGATATATTGATTTTAATATTGATGAAGCTAAAATATTAGTTGATGAGAATTGCGTACCTACTGATGTAATATTAAGAGATAGAGGAACTGGAGAGAAATTAATTGAAGACTTTATGATTGCTGCTAATGAATGTGTTGCTACTCATATTTATTTCATGAATTTACCTTTTATTTATCGTATTCATGAAACTCCAGAAGAAGATAAGATTAGAAGTTTCTTAGGATTTGTTAGTGGATTAGGATATAAAGTTACTGGAGATGCCAGTGATTTAAGACCTAAATCTATTCAAAACATTATTTCTCAATTAGAAGATAAACCTGAGTATAAAATTTTATCTACATTACTTCTTAGAAGTATGAAAAAAGCTATTTACAGCCCAGATAATTTAGGGCATTTTGGTTTGGCAAGTGATTGTTATACTCATTTTACTTCTCCAATTAGAAGATATCCAGATACTACTGTACATCGTTTGTTACATACATATTTGTTTGATGGACATGCTGATATGCCTACAGTTCATAAATGGGAAGAAAAACTTGTATATATAGCTGAACATTCTTCAGAAAGAGAAAGAGCGTCTGTTGATTGTGAAAGAGAAGTAGAAGATATGAAAATGGCTGAATATATGGAGCAACATATTGGTGATAAATATGAGGGTATGATTTCTTCTATTACTAGTTTTGGTATGTTTGTAGAACTTGATAATTTAATAGAAGGTTTAGTTCCTTTGAGAGATATGGATGACTTTTATCATTTTGATGAAGAACACTTAACATTAACTGGAGAAAAAAATCATAATAAGTATTCTATTGGTGATAGAGTTATAGTAAAAGTAGTTCGTGCTAGTAAAGAAGAAAAAACAATAGATTTTGAAATTGATAGAAAGGTTGATAAATAATGGCTAAAATTAAGAAAAAAGTAAAATTTAAACCATTAATTATTCTTATTGTTATTCTTTTGCTTTTAGTTTGGGGAATTGGAGCATACATTTTCTTTAATAAAGAAATGCTTACTAATAATAAAAAAGAATCTAAAACTATTAATAAAAAAATAGTTGTTCAAAAAGAAGATGTTGATTATGAAGCTAAGATATTTATGGTAGGAGATGCATTAATCCATTCTGGTGTTTATAATGATGCAAGACAAGCGGATGGAAGCTATGATTTTAAGCCAATGCTTCAATATATTAAACCTATTTCTTCAAAGTATGATTTAGCATATTATAATCAAGAAACTATTTTAGGTGGAACTGAATTGGGATTATCAAGTTATCCAATGTTTAATTCACCACAAGAGGTTGGAGATGCATTTATTGATGCAGGATTTAACATGGCTTCTTTAGCAACAAATCATACTATGGATAAGAGAGAAGCAGGCGTGTTGAAATCTGTTGAATATTGGAAAAAACATCCTGAAGTAGCAGTTTCTGGCCAATGGTCTAGTGAAGAAGATAGAAATCAAGGTATTAGTAAGATTTATGAAGTAAATCATATAAAATATGCATTTATTTCTTATACAATATGGAATAATGGATTAAATACTCCTCCTGGAAAAGATTATCTTAATAATGAATATAGTCCTGAAAAAGCTACTGCTGATATTCAAAAAGTACGTGATAAAGTTGATTTTGTTATTGTAGCAATGCATTGGGGTACAGAATATTCTTGGAAAACAGATTATAAACAAGATGAAATAGCTTCACAATTATCAGGATTGGGAGTAGATTTAATAATTGGTGCTCACCCACATGTTGTGCAAACTGTAGAATATATTAATAATAATAAGACTTTTGTGATTTATTCTTTAGGTAACTTTATTAGTGATCAAATGGATGTTGATAATTTTACGGGTCTAGCTATGGAAGTTACATTAAAGAAACATGTTGGTCAGGATGGAAAAATAATTAATTCTGTTGTTGACCCAAAAGCTGAACTTATTTATACAGTTACAAATAGTAGAGGAGGATATAGTTCTAATTTTAGAGTAAAGCCTTATCCTACATTAACTGATAGTGAATTACCAAATCATAATAGTTTATATGAAAAATATAAAGGTGTTGTAAATGAATGTTATCCTAATTTAACATGGGGCCTTACTTGGGAGTGATAATATGGAAATAATTAATAGAAGAGCAAAATTTGATTACTTTGTTGAAGAAGAATATGAGGCTGGTATTGTTTTAACTGGAACAGAAATAAAATCTGTTCGAAATGGTCATTGTAATATTAAAGATTCTTATGGTATAGTGCGTAATCATGAGGTTTTTCTATTAAATATGTACATTGGTCAATATAAAGAAGGTAATATCTTTAATCATGATGAAACAAGAAGTAGAAAATTATTATTACATAAAAAGGAAATTAAAAAGATTGAACAAGCAATTGATCTTCAAGGACTTACTCTTGTACCTTTGAAGTTGTATTTTAAAAATAATATATTGAAGGTATTATTAGGAGTATGTCGTGGTAAAAAAACATTTGATAAAAGAGAAACGATGAAAGAAAGAGATATTAAAAGAGATGTTCAAAAAAATTTAAAAAGATATTAATGCTAATATCTTTTTTTGTTTATCTTTTCAAAATGCTTATTTTATGGTATAATTCTTACACATGGGGCTGATTTGGTTTCGACGGGAATAGTAGAGCATAGATGGCAAGTCGGGTGACTTCGTAAGAGTCAAAAAAAAATAAATGCAACAAAATTAAAAAATGCTATAGCAAATATGTTTGGTACTCGCCAAGCTGTTGCTTTTGCCTAATATAATTAATAAGGCTAGCTCTTCTTTAGTAGTTTAACCTAGAATTACTTTAGAGGATCATTTTTATAGGTTATAGCTATCCTTTGTCTAGGGGATAGAAAGAATTTTAAGACTAGTATAGTAATTTGGTCGTTAACTACTTGATTATTATGCGAATATAATTAGTTAACTAAGCTTGTAGAGGTTTATGTAGCTCTATTTTTGGACAGGAGTTCAATTCTCCTCAGCTCCACCATTGTGTTATTACTAACTAGAAATAGTTAGTTTTTTTGTGTAAAAAAATGTTATTTTCTTATTTTTTTTAAATTATTGTGTTGTTTTTTGGGCTGTTTTTATAATAAAATGTAATGTAGAGTAGGTTATTATATAATATTGAGAATAGGAAGGGTTAGACTTCTTCTTGTAGTAGAAAAGAGGTGTAGTCGATTTGGTCTAATCGACGATTGCTATGGCATATTCTAAAGTTAGTGATTTTGGTATTCTTTCAGGTTCTGCAGAAGCTGTTAATTCAATTAGTGGTGATTTAGATACTACTTTCGGTAATTTTACTGTTCCAGAGGGAGCTAGCACTTTTGGTGGGTCTGATTATTTTTCAAATTTAAAGACTTATGCTGGAGAACTTGCTTCAAAAGGAAAAAACAACGCAGGTGTTGTAAATGAATATATGGCAGTTCTTGAAGAACTTGAAGGTATTACTCCTTCTTCCCAAGTTGATTCAAAAGCATTGGATGGTAATGGCGGAGGAGGCGGAGTAGGTCCTGCTAATTATGGTGGCTATAATTCTTTTTCTCCAAAAACTGGTATTTCTACAGGGAACAGTATTTCTGATGATAATTTAACTAGAATGACTAATGCTAGAAATCATGCTGATTTGTTAGAACAAAGTAATACTATGAGTAATGAATCTTATGCAAGTACTGTTGCTTTTCTTGATCATGTTGAGGATTTAAATACTTCTCATTCAATATCTGATAATACTCTTACAAAAGCTATTAATGCTACAGAACATGCTATGGATTTATTAGAAAGTAAAAGGATGAGTGATCAATCATATTGGCATACAATTAATACTTTAGAGCATGGTGCTTCATTGAGAGAAAGTAAAAGAATTACAGATTCTACTTTGGCTAGGACTTTTGATACAGTTGACCATGCTATGAATTTGTTAGAATCTAATAAAATAACAGAAGCTGTTTATAATAAAATTATTACTTCAATTGATCACGCAGAAACATTAATTGAAAAAGGCTTAATAACAGAATCTCAATATAATAAGAGTCTTGATTTAATTAATGATACTATCCAACATACTGCAGATGGAACTATAAATGAATCTGAATGTGAAGATCTTTTTGATGCTATGGATTCTATTATGGATAATGTAGAAGATGGTAAGATAGAAAACTATGATTATAGTAAAACAGTTTCAGTATTAGATGGAAATCTTGACTTATTAAAAGAAGGAAAGATTGATAATGAAACATTAGATAATACTGTAAGTACTATAAATCAAGTATCTAATAGTTTGAAAAACGATTTAATAGATGCTGGAACATATAATCAGACTATTACTGGATTTAATTATGCGTTTACTAGTTTACAAAATGGTAATATTAGACAGGAAACTTACAATAATGCTATTGCTGCATTTAAACTTGCTTATTCTGAATTTTCTGCAGGAAATATCACTGAAGCTGAATATAATCAAAGAATTAAGAATATTATTTCTTGTATTTCTAAGGATAATGTTCCTTATGGATATGCAGGAGAAGAGATAAAAACTAATCCAAGCCCACAACCAGAGCCAGGTCCACAACCAACATCTAATCCTAATCCACAGCCTACAGTTGAACCTGTTCCACAACCAACTGCTAATCCTGTTCCAGAGCCAACTCCAGATCCTACAGCTAAACCTATTGGAGATGATATTATTAATAAGATAACGGAGGAAGATGGTAATACTGTTAGTGGTAATAGTATGACTAGTTCTTTAAAATCTATCTTAGAAGAAAGAAATCTTGCTGATATCATTGAAAATGGTAAATCTAAATATGCTCATGGAGTTATTCCTACTATTGTTCATGCTGCAACTAGTTCAACAAATGCGACTGTTGGTGCTGCAACAGCAGTTTTAGCTGGAAGTGTTGCCGCAACAGCAGGCTATACTTTAAATAGAAAAAATAGTACTATTAAATTTACTCCTGATGATTGGTTTGCTCTTGATACAAATTATCAAGATATTATTACTAAATTAATGAAGAAAGTAGGATTTAGTAAGGAAAATATTGAAAAATTTACAACATCAAACTTTAGAGTTCCATCATCATTATTAAATAATCGTAAGAGTATTATTAATAATGAATTAAATGAAAACTTTGCTTTTGAAGAAGCTATTGTTGATAAATATGGATATACTATATTTGATGATAAGGGTAATATTAATAATTATTTGTTGTTTGTTACTATGATTATTGATGGTATAAATATTGTTGATGAATATAATTTGTTTAATTTAATGGAAAATTATGATCCTGATTCTGACGACGAATTATATAATGGTATACATATGGATGCCTATATTGATGAAGATGATGATGGAGAAGAAAATATTGATAGTTTAGAATCTTTTGAATATGATAATTCTGATTTTGATGATGAAGACGAAGTTGCTACAAGTAGTGATTTAGTATTTACGAATAAAGAAGTATTAGAAGAATTTTAGTGTAAAGAAATAGTAAAATAGTGTTATAGTTTTTGACGTGACATTTTCTAATGTTATAATTAATATAGAAGGGAGAGATGTGAATGTCAGGTGGAAGAGGAGATTATATTCATGATAGAGCTGAAGCAATGGCTGCTAAAACTGAATATATTAAAGCTTGTACCCAATATCGAGAAGCAATGAACAAACTAACAAATCTTATGAACAGTGTAACTGATTCTTGGAGAGATGGTGCTGGAGATGAATGGATTGAAATTGTTAAAAAAGCAAAAGCTGAATTAGAAAAAAATGCTGAAGATATGGAAAAGAATAGAGGATTGACTGAAGCTGTTTCTCAAGCTGCTGCTGATGCTCAATCAGTTGTTCAAAGTCAAATACATCAATTATATTAATAAAGGAGTGATAATATGTCAGATCAAAGTACAAAAGTAAACTTAGATGATTTTGATAGTGCAATAGCTGCTATTCCAGGAGCTATACAAGATATGCAAATTGCTATGGAAAATGCAATAAAAGCAGGAGATAGACTTAAAACTGCTTTTGGTGGAGAAGGAACAGATATCGGTGCTGCTGTTGCTGCTAATATTGTTAATGTAGATAAATCTACTTTTGATACTACTGCAAATGAAATTAACGATCATTTGGAAAAAATGAAAAAGATTTCTACTGCATATAGAGAACAAAAAGGTATTATTCAGGATACTATTAATAAATATTCTGAAAATGTAAATACTCCACAAGTACAATAAATAAAATGCACATAATTTATGTGCAATTTTTAGATTTCAAAAAGGATGTGATAGTGTGGGTTATGAAATATGGACGGACATTGTATCTACTTATGCATCTGCTATAAGAGATGCTACTGTATCTGCTGGTGAAATGCTAGATAAACTTGATAATAGAGCTACTTCAATATCTGATTCATGGCAGGATTTACAAGGTGAAAGCTATATTGCAAATTATTCTTCTTTTGTTGCTGATGCTAGAGAAATATTTGTACAATTACAGTTACTTTCAGATTATGCTGCAAAAATGGCAGAAGGATATGACACCACTATTGAAGGTTTTGCGAGAAAGGTGGTTTTGTAGTATATGGCTGATACTTATGTTAATACTAGTGAATTAGATCAAGCTTGTGCAGATATAGTTGGTTGCTTTAATACTGTTAGTGCGCTTATACCTAAATTAATAGAGAAAAAAAGTTTGATAGAAAGTCATTGGAAGTCTGATGGTGCTGGACCAACTGAGTTTTATAATCAACTTAATGTCGTTTCTGATTTGCTAACACAGTTTCAAGAGAAACATGGTGAATTTATGGCTGCTCTTTCAAATATTAGTAGTGAGTACCAATCTGCTGAAGAATTTACTATTGAAGGACTTGGTTTAACTTCAGCTTTAGCTATTGGAGCTGCTAGTGCAACACCAGGTGGTGTGCTAAGTGTGGTTGGAATGCCTACAGTTATTGTTAATGAAGCTCAAGAAATGGCAGCGGCTTTAAATGCTGCTAATTCAGAAGAATATGATCCTAATTCTAGTGGATCTACATCTTCAATAACTGATGAGTCGACTGGAGGAACTGCTATTAGTACTAGCGAATACAAGTAAGTTCTGTTGGAGATTTTTAGTAATTAAAAATAATTATTTTGATAAAAATTTGATATAAAAGATTGTTATTACAATCTTTTTGTTTTGTTGTTTTTTATGTGTTTTTTTGTGATATACTTCTATTTGGTGGTGGTTGTATGAATAAAATGAAGGAATTAATTTTAAAAAGTATTGGTGCTGCCTTTTTAATATCATTAGGTAATTATGCACTTCTTAAATTGGGTAATCCTATTGGCCCAGTAATATTTGCTTTTGGATTGCTTGGAGTTTGTTATTTAGGTCAGAATTTATTTACTGGTAAATGTGGATTTTTAATTGAAGATAAAATACCTTTTGGTGATTTAATGATTATTCTAGTTGTTAATTTAATTGCGGGATATTTATTTGGTCTAATGTATAGTATTGCTGATGAAAGTTTAATAAGTGTTGCTGTAGAAAAGGTTAAAACGTGGGATTTTTCTTTAGCTTTTCTTATTAGAGCATTCTTATGTGGTGTTATTATGTATATTGCTGTTAAGATGTATCGTGAAAAAACTCCATTGGGTATTATATTTGGAATACCACTATTTATATTTTGTGGTTTTCAGCACTGTATTGCTAATGTAGTTACTTTGGGTGTTGCTAGAGGATTTGATGATTCTTTACTACTTGCTATTATTGGTAATTTTATTGGCTCATTATTCTTTTGGTATATATCAAAAAGTAATAAGAATGTTGATATTAAATAGTTTTATCAATCTGAACTCGTTTTTATGAGTTTTTTGTTGGCTAATTTTATTTTTGATATTATAATATATTATATGAGGTGTTAGATAATGAGAAGTAAGTTCGCAAGACGAGTTAAGGATTTTAATGGTATGAATCAAATTATGATTGATTTAAAACCACAAAGATGTGTAAGTGATGTTTATATTAATCAAAAGATGGATATGACTAAACTCATAGAGTATTTAGATAAGAAAAAAGAGAATGGAGATCATATTACTTTGTTTCATGCTATAGTTACTGCTATAGGAAAAGTGTTCTATAATAGGCCTTATCTTAATAGATTTGTACAGGACAGACATATTTTCGAACATAAAAATGTAGATATTAGTTTTGTTGCTAAAGTTGCATTTGATGATACAGCTGAGGAAATGATGATTATTATTCGTGTTGATGAAGATGATACTTTAGAATCTATTAGTAAAAAAATATATGATAAAGTACATGGTGTTAGAGATAGTAAGGGTAAAGTTGAAAAAAACGGAGCTAATGGAATAATTGATGTTTTAGCAGTACTTCCTAATATTATTAGAGTACCTATTGTTGGTGTTTTAAAATGGATGGATAGAAAGGGTATTTTACCTTCTTCTATTTGTGAGGATAATTTGTATTATAGTAGTATCATTGTTTCTAATTTAGGTACTTTAAAATCTAATGCTATTTTTCATAATATTACTGATTTTGGTAATGCTAGTGGTTTAGCTACTATAGGTGAAGTTAAAGATGAAGAAGTATTAATTAATGGTAAAAAAGAAATACGTAAACGTTGTGAATTTGGCATTAATTTAGATGAAAGAATTGCTGATGGTTATTATTTTGTTAAATCTGTTCATATGTTGCAGTATTTGTTTGATCATCCAGAATTACTTGAAGAACCAGCTAATAAAACTATAGAAATGGAAGATGAAAAATGAAAGCAGTTAAGGCAAATGGATTAAAATTAGAAATGGTAGAAGTTGATTATAATTTTATTCAAGGACAGATGGAAGAATTTGTTAAAAAAAACAAAATGGAAAAAGCTTCTATATTGAAAGATTTGCTTAATAAATTAGATGCTACTGGAAGAGAAATTACTCCTGATGTTATTGAAGAAGTTGTTAATAAGATGATTGATAACAATTTTGAACGTTGTAGTAAATTAAAAGATGAAATAAAATATCTTGAGAATAGTAATCAATTATTAAGTCAATATTCTGAAAGGGAAACGGGGGATGACTCTACAAGTACTCTTCTTTCAATGATTAATTCTTTATAAATAATAGCTTAAACTTGATGTTTGAGCTTTTTTGTGCTATAATATATGGACGAAAAAGGGAGGAATATATATGAAGGGAATTGAGGAAAAACAAACAATAAAAAGTCTTCAAGAACAAAATGCTATGTTATTCTGTTCTGTTTGTAATTTATATCCTCATATTTCATGGAAATATAATGATAATGCAATAGAAGGAAAATTTGTTGCAGGTATTTATACACCTTTAGGACAAGCTTCTTGTCATTTGAAAAACAAATATTGGGATCATTTGAAAGTATCTGAGATTGATGGTACTAGTTATTGTGATGATCTTAGTGAACAAGAAATGGCAATTAGAATTTTTTCTTTGGGTGAACTTGTAAATAATGTTGAAAAAGAAAAAACTACATCATATAAATAGAAAGATGATGGGTATCATCTTTTTTTATACCTAAAAAGGTATAGTGATTTTGACTTAAAAAAATTGATGTGATATTATATTAACTCATCAGGGAGGATTATAGTTATGAAAATTATTGATGGACCGTCGGTTAAGAAGGTTTTTCGTGCTTTCTTAGTGGTGGTGTTATCATTTATTATGATAATCAGTTGTTCGGCATATCATAATTATTCTACTTTTAAAAGTATTAATGTTGTTGTTAAAAAAACTGCTACTGTTGAATTTGGTAGTGCTAATTATGATATCAAAAAATTGATAAAAGAGGTTGATGGAGAAATAGTATCAGTAAAACAAGATATTGATACTAGTGTATTGGGGGCTCAAGAAGTTATATTAGAAGTAAAAAAAGATAATATGACTAAAGAAATACCCGTTATAATTTCTGTTGTTGATTCTGTTTCGCCTGTTATTACTCTTAAGAGTGATAAAGTATCTATTACTGAAGGAGATTCTTATAGTTTAGTTGAGAATATTACTTCTGTTAATGATGCTATAGATGGTGATTTAGGATATATAGATAATGCTCCAGCTAATAGTTTGAAATTTTATGATTTTAAATTTGAGGGAGATATTAATGCTGTAGGAAATCATGAGATTACTGTTTTAGCAGTTGATGGTTCTGGTAATAAAACTACTCAGACATTTACATTAGAAGTACAAGAAAAACCAGTTTATTATCCTGTTATATATGGTGCTCCAGCTAATCCACAAGGTAATGATGTTGTATCTATAGCATATTCATTATTGGGGATGCCTTATATGGCTAATTCTGCTGGACCTTATGGATTTGACTGTAGTGGGTTTGTTTCATATGTTTATTCATGTGTTGGTAAATCTATTAGTAGGAGCACATGGTCTCAACAATATGAAGGTGTTGGTGTTAGTTATTCTGAAATACAACCTGGAGATGTAATTATTTGGGGGTATTCAGATGGTAATCCTACACATTCTGCTTTGTATGTAGGAAATGGTCAAATGATTCATGCTGCTAATTATGGTACTGGTGTTATTGTTAGTGACGTTGGTTATTGGTTAAATGGATCTGGTACTCATATTCTTACTGTAAGAAGATTTTAAGGGCAAGTAATTGCTCTTTTATTATTAATATTTTTTATAGCGTATTTTTTGTATTTTCAATGTTTTTATGGTAAATTAATACTGTTGGGGGTGTTCTGATTGCATAATTATTTAGAATTGGCACTAAAAAAAGAAAAAAAGCCTGCTTCTTTTGAAAAACTTGTCACGAGAATAGAAAAAATTAAATCGGATGAATTGGGTAGAGAAGTTCATCTTACTCCAGAAGAGAAACAAGAATTATTGGAGTTATTAGAAGAAGAGGTTTCAAAATATGAAGTGTTTAAAACTCCTTCTGATAATTACATTGCTTTATATAAAACTTCTTTTAGAAAAGGAAGATTTTATGGATGTCGCGATGGTGGAGGAAGAGTATATGTCAATACTACTTATGTTAATCGTGATGGGGAATTAATTATTAATGAAGATAAATATGAAATTACTAAAGATAATGCTGCTGGTGCTATAGATGGTGATTTTGTTTTAATAGATATTGGTAGTAATGGTAGTGCTGTATGTGTTAAAGAAATTTTAGATAGAAATCTTGATTATATTCCAGGAGAAGTATATTGCATTGGAGGGCACTATTATGTTAAACCAGCTGATAAAAGAAAACAAAATATTACTATTTCTTTAACTGGTGAAGCAATTGAAGGAACTAGAGTTGCAGTATCATTAGATCAACAAACTGCTCCTGATTTCTATATCGGGTCTATTGTACGTGTTTTTAATCATAAAGATGATCCTAATGAAGATATACTTTGGGAAGCATTTAAAATGGGTGTTGATGATGAGTTTAGTAATGAGTCTCTTGAACAGTTAGAACATATGCCTGATAGTATTAGAGATATAGATCGTATTGGTAGAGAAGATCATACTGATGAAATAACATTTACAATTGATGATATTTCTACAAAGGATATGGATGATTCTGTTGGTTTATATATAAATGAAAAAGGAAATTATGTTTTAAGAGTTGATATTACCGATATTTCATCTCTTATTCCATATAATTCTCCTCTTGATAGAGATGGATTTAGAAAGGGTAATAGTTATTATCCTGGAGGAATAGTTATTCCTAATTATCCTCGTAAAATATCTAATGGTATTGGTTCTTTAAATCCTGGAGTTGATCGTTTAACTATTTCTGATATTTTGGAAATAACTCCTACTGGTGAGGTTGTTGGTTATAGATTTGTTCCTACTGTTATTCGTTCTAGATTAAAGATGTCTTACCAAAAAGTAAACGATATATTAAAAAATGGTTTGATAGATTCTGAGTATCAAGAATATACTGAAACATTACATTTAATGAGAAAATTAGCAGTTATTCTTCATAAAAATAGAACTAATAGAGGGGCTGCTGAGTTTAATAGACCTGAATTAAAAGGTATTTATTCAGCTAATGGTCATATTACTGGTATAAGTGTTAGACATCAGGATGTTGCTGAAAATTTAATTGAAGAGTTTATGTTAATAGCTAATGAATATAGAGCAAAATACTTTGCAAAAAATGGTATTCCTTGCGTATATCGTGTTCATGATAAACCAAATGTAGATAGACTAATGAATTATTTAACAATGTTGAAAGCTATTGGTTTACCATTTTATGAGTATGATGCAGAAGAATTAGCATCTAATCCTCATGCTTTTCAAAAATTAATTGATCATGCTTCTAGTCAGGGAAGAATATCAAGTATGTTGTCGACAGAATTGATTAAAACATTATCTAGAGCTAAATATAGTTATATAAATACTGGTCATAATGGCTTGGCTATGAATTATTATTCTCAGGGTACTTCTCCTGTTAGAAGGTATGGTGATAAAACTAATCAAGATATTGCATGGGACTGTATTTTTAGACCAGATCCTACTGGTAAAAAGAGAAGGATTTGGGGACAGAGGTTACCTGAAATTACTGAGAGAATTACTCATACTGAAAGAGTTGCTGATGATTTGGAAAAAGAAGTTTTATATATGCAATGTGCTGAATATATGAAACAGTTTGAAGGGCAAGAGTTTGAAGCTACTGTTATATCAATTTCAGATGATTGTTTAAATGTTGTTCTTGATAATTTGATAGAAGGTACTGTTAGAGCTCGTGATATGAAAGGTGATTATATTCATTGTGAGGAAAGCTACTCTCTAGTTTCTTTAGATGGTGAAGATAATTACTTTATTGGTGATAGATTATTACTTAGATTAAAGAAAGCTGATAAGGAATCTAAGAGGATTGATTTTGTTGTAATTGAGAAGATAAATGAAACTCATGTTGAAAATGCTGAAGAGATAAATATGGCTGTAAAAATAAAAACTAAAAATGAAAGAGCAAAAAGAACAAGAAGAAAAAAATAATTGTTCTTTTTCTTTATAGTCGGTTGATAAATACTTCAGAAAATGTTATCATATTGTATAGGATTGATGTGAGGAGATGACGTGATGTATATTACAGGAGCAGACGTATTAAATGTACTTAGAAAAATAGCTGATATTACATTAGTATGGTTAATTTTCTATTTCATTCTTAAGAATATAAAGAATAATGTTAAGTTATCTTTAATTTTTAAGGGGTTATTGTTTATTATTATTTTGAAGATTATAAGTGGATGGGCTCATTTTATAACAGTTGGATATTTACTTGATTATATTATTCAATGGGGGCCTATTGCTTTAATAGTAATATTTCAACCAGAAATTCGTACTATATTGGAACAGTTGGGACGTAATCAATTACTTGGGAGACATAAGGTATTAACTGTAGATGAACGAGAACATTTAGTATATGAAATGATTAATGCGATCGATTATTTAAGAAAAGAAAGAATTGGAGCATTAATTGTTATTGAGAGAGATATCAGTTTGGGTAATTATATTGATAAAGCTAAAAAACTATATGCTGATTTATCAAGTGATTTATTAATAGCTATATTCTATGAGGGTAATCCATTACATGATGGTGGAGTTATTATTCAGGGAGATAGAATTACTTGTGCTGGTGCTGTTTTCCCTACAAGTAACAGTCCTAAGCTTAATAGAAGATTAGGTACTAGACATAGAGCTGCATTAGGTCTCGCTGAGGAAACTGATGCTATTTGTATTGTTGTTTCTGAAGAGACTGGTAGAGTTTCAATTGCTCTTAAAGGTGAAATGCTATACAACTTAACTTTAGATGATGTTCGTATGATGTTAATTGATGAATTAAAACCTAAACAAGATATAGAATACGATGAAGACGAAGAAGTAAATGAGGAAGAGATATATGAAGAAGATAAGTAGATTTTTTGGAAAATTATTTCGTCGTATTGGATTGTTTTTTGATAAAATTTTAATTACTCCAATTACGCGTATTATTTTAAAAGTAATGGAATTATCAAAAAGTGGAGCTAAAGGGATTGATCGTCTTGCCGGTAAAAAGTCTACTTTGTTGGTAATTAGTTTGTTACTTGCTTTTGTTGTATTCTTGTTTATTGATAATGAATCAAATGTTATGATTGATCAATATGCTGAAATTTTATATGATCAGACAGTTACTGCTGTATATAATGAAGAAAGCTATGTGGTTGAGGGATTGCCTGATAAGGTTGATATTACTTTGATTGGTCAAAGAAGACATATTTTCCTTGCAAAACAATCTCCTTCTAAGGGAGTTACTGTTGATCTTACTGGTTTAAAACCTGGAACTCATAAAGTTACACTTAAATATAATCAAAGATTAAAATCATTAGATTATAAATTAGATCCATCTACTGTTAATGTTACTATTTATGAAAAAGAAAGTGAAAATAGAACACTTACGTATGATATTCTTAATCAAGATAAGCTTGATACTAAGCTATATATTAGTAATGTTGAAATTGATAGAAGCGAAGTTATTATTAAAGGTGCTAAGTATAAACTTGAAAAAGTTGCTTCTGTTAAGGCTATGCTTGATGTAGAAAATATACCAAATCCTAAGGCTGGAGATATTAATGTTAAAGATATTCCTTTAGTTGCATATGATGCTGATGGAAAGATTATTGATGTAGAGATTGTTCCTAAATCAGTAGCTGCTAATGTTGTTATTACTTCTCCAAGTAAAGAAATACCAGTACGTGTTGTGCCAGCTGGAGATTTAGCATTTGGTAAATCTATTAAGTCCATTGAGCCTAGCATTACTAAAGTTACTGTATATGGTGAACAGGCTGCTATTGATGAGATTCAACAATTAGATGTAGAGATTGATGTTAATGGTATAGAGAAAGATAAAGACTTTAATGTAACATTAAAAAAACCTAAAGGTATTACTGAATTAAGTTCTAAGACTATGACTGTTAAGGTTATTGTTGATAATGCTACTACTAAAGAGTTTAAAGATATAGCTGTATCTTATCGTAATCTTGCAGATGGATTAGTTGTTCAAGCTAGTAGTGAAAATGATAGAAAAGTAACAGTTGTTGTTAGTGGTAGTGAAGAGGCTTTAAATAATATTAAAGATACTGATATCACTGCTTATGTTGATCTTAAAAACTATAAAGTTGGTACTCATGAAGTAGAGGTATCTGTTACAGGTTCTGACTTGAAACTTGCTTATTCTTCAAAGACTAAGAAGGTAAAAATAGTTATTACACAAAAGAAGTAGAGAGCTTAGCTCTCTTTTTTATTGTTATAATAGACTTTCTATATGTAATTGTGTATAATAATTTTTAGGTGATGTTTATGGCAAATCGTAAAAGTAGAAGAAAAAATAAAGTTGATAGAGAAAATGAAAAGATACTTGAGACTGTTAGTTCTTTTGATGCTGATTATAAAAAAATAATAATAGTAGCTGGTGTAGTAATTATTATCTTTGGTCTTTTTTATTTTCTAACAGTATATGTATTAGATAATGATATAGATATTTCTCAGAAGAAATATACTACTGAAACTGCTATTTCTTATTCAGAAATTGTTGCTGGTAGAAGCTTTTCTATGCCTGAGAAAGAATATTTGGTTTTATACTATGATAGAAGTAATAGTGAATTATTATCTACTTTTAGTTCTTCTGTATCTAATTATAAATCTAATGATAATAATTTAACTTTATATTATGTTGATATGAGTAATGCAATGAATAGTAAGTATGTTAGTGATAAGAGTAATTGGAAACCCACTTCTGTTTCTGAACTTGCTATTAATGGACCTACTTTAATTCATTATAATAAAGGTAAGGTTGTTGATTATATTGAAGGTATGACGGAAGTAAATGAGTATTTAACTAAATAAGACTTTCGTCTTTTTTCTTATGAGGTGTATTATGGAAAAAAAGAAAAAGAAGAAGAAAAAGAAAAAAAATAAATCTATTAAAAATACTTTTTCTAAGGGCTTTGAAAATGAATCAAGATTTACTTTAATTGAAGTAATAATAATTATATTAATATCTGTTGTATTTGGTATAATAATTGGATATTTATTAACTTATGGTAATAGTAATTTAAGCAGAGTAAGATCTGATACTAATCTTGGAGAAGTTGTAAGTACTTATAATAATATAGTTGATAATTATTATGGTAAATTAGATGAAAAAAAATTATCTGAGTCTGCTATTAAGGGTATGATTTCTTCGCTTGATGATCCATATTCTTCTTTCTTAGATGAAGGTTCTACCGATAGCTTTAATGAGTCTGTAGATGGTGAATATGTAGGTATTGGTGTTACTGTTGCATATGAGGAAGATTATAATTATATTGTTTCTATGATTGATAATGGTCCTGGAGAAAAGGCTGGTTTAAAAGTAGGAGATATTATATTAAGTATTGATGGTAATGATTGTCATAATTTATATCCATCTGAACTTAATAAATTAATTGATGGTAAGATAGGTACTAAAGTTACTGTTAAGATTAAAAGAAATGATAATGAAAAAGAATTCTCAATTAAAAGAGATGTTATAGAAATACAAAATGTTTCTAGTAAAATATATAATGGAATTGGTTATATTATAATTAATATTTTTTCATCTAATTCGTATGATCAGTTTTCTAAAGAATTAAAAAAACTTGAGAAGAAGAAAATAGATTCTTTAATTATTGATTTAAGAGATAATCCTGGAGGTCATTTAATTCAAGCTAGAAAAATATTAAACTTATTTTTTAATAAAAAAACAGTTCTTTATCAAATAGAAAAAGAAGGTTCAAAAGAAAAAGTATATGCGATGGATAATAAAACTAAAAAATATCCAATTGTTATATTGATTAATGGAGAAACTGCTTCATCTGCAGAAGTAGTAGCTGCTTGCTTTCAAGATAATTATAAAAAGATTAACATAGTTGGCACTAATAGTTATGGTAAAGGTGATGTTCAAAAGTCTTTATCATTAAATAGTGGTACTAGTATAAAATTTACTGTTGAAAAATGGCTTACTTCTAAAGGGAAGAGTGTTACTGATAAAGGTATAACTCCAGATACAGTAATTGAACAAAGCACAAAATATTATGTTAATTATTTAGAAGAAGATGATATACAGCTTGATGAAGCTATTAAGATATTAAAAGAGAGTCATTAATATGACTCTTTTTGATTAGACTATTATTCTCTTTAAAAATATACTTTTTATAATATATAAAAGTAATGATAAGATGCTTATTTTATCTACTCCAGTATTTGGTATTGGTATTTCATAATCGTGCAATGATATTGTTTCTTTTTCTGAATTATCAATTGTTATTTTAAATGGATTATTTATTTGATATCCTTCTGTAGTATTTATTTGTTTAATAGTATACTCTCCAAATGGTAATATAAATGATACATTACCTTGACTATTAGTTTTACCTTGATCAGTTATCTCATCTTGTTTATTAATTATTTGAAATTCTATATTTTCTTCTGGAATATCTTCTCCATAGGTTTTATGTATGGTTATTTCTTTTTCTATTACTTTATTTGTTACAGTTAATTCTTTATTAGGATTTTGTTCATTTAATATTACTTCATATATTTCATCATTTAAATTATAACCTGTACCTGGAATTATTTCTTTTAAATAATATGTACCAAATGGTATATTTTTTATTGTTCCTTTATTATTAATAATTTCTATACTATCTATTTCTTCATTATTTTCATTATACAATTTATATAGTGCTCCATCTAATTTGGCATCTCCTTGAGGAATATTATCATTAGTATCAGCGTCTAATTTTGTTAATTCTATATAGTTATTAATTACATGAATATTGAAATGAACTTCTTTTTCTTCTAAATCGCCCCATTTCATCATGTCTTGACTATTAGCTGATTCATATATAACTATTGGTGTATTATAGTAATTTTCTTTTTCTCTTGTTAGAGTTATTGAATATTCTCCTGCAGGTAAATCTTTTATTATGATACTTGTATCGTTTATTTCAATTTCTTGATTGTTTGTTGTGTAATAATTTAATACACTACCAATTTCTATCTCTTTAGTACTTCCTTCTACCATAGTTATTGTTTTATTATTAATTGATATTTCATTATCATATTCATTTATTAATCTATTTATTTCATCTATTTGATAATCAAATTGATTTGTTCTATTACCATTTAATGTATCGGTAAAATAGAAATCTCCTCCTGTTGGATTAGCTTCTCTCCATATCATTAATTGTGCTACAGCATACCATGAGCCATCATCGTGGTTTTTATATCTATAACCAAAATATGCAATTTTTTTAATTCTTTCTATTTGTGCTTGCGTTAGATTTCTAGGAGTAGTTGTTTCATAATAGGTGCTATTTTCATTAAAGAAAGTTAATGGCTCAATACAATATACTTCAGCATATGTCTTTTTATCTCTAAATTTTCTTGCTCTTTGATAGTATATTGTGTTTGTAGAATAATCATATTTATTCATATACATCTTATCTAAGTATTCTGCTTCATAGAAGCTATGTTCTTCAGCATATACATTAGTGTTTCCGATTAAGAATAATGTCATAATCATAATTAAGAAAAATAATAATTTTTTCATATAATCCCTCCTTTTTTCTTAATGAACTGAATTATATGATTAATAATTATTTTATTCAAATGAGTCATTTAGTTATTTATAAATCTATTGTCTTTGAAAATTATATTTTTATTTAGTATTTTTTGTTTTTTTAATTGTTTTTTGCTATAAAAAAACAAGTTTACTATGTTATAATATTTCATGAGGTGATGGAGATGACAGATATAGAAATATCTAGAAATAGTAATAAAATGAATATTTTAGACGTTGGAAAAAAGATTGGTTTAAAAAAGAATAATTTGGAATTATATGGTAATTATAAAGCTAAAATAAATAGTAATAATAATCGTAAAAAACAGGGTAAATTAATTCTTGTTACTGCTATTAGTCCTACTCCTATGGGTGAAGGTAAAACTACTGTTAGTATTGGTTTAGGAGATGCTCTACATAAGCTTGGTAAAAAGATTATTATTGCTTTAAGGGAGCCATCTATGGGACCTGTATTTGGTATGAAAGGTGGAGCTACTGGTGGAGGTTATTCTCAAGTTGTTCCTATGGAAGACATTAATCTTCATTTTACTGGTGATTTTCATGCTATTACTTCTGCTAATAATTTAATTAGTGCAGCTATTGATAATCATATTTATTTTGGTAATAGTTTAGATATACAAAATGTATTATTTAAAAGGTGTTTGGATGTTAATGATAGAGCACTACGTGATGTTGATCTTGGAACAAGACATGATAGTTTTACTATTACATCTGCTTGTGAAATAATGGCACTTTTCTGTTTAGCAACATCACTTGATGATTTAAGAGAAAAACTAGGTAATATTATTGTTGGTACTAATAGTAAAGGTGAATTTATTTATGTTAGAGATTTAAATATTGAAGGAAGTTTAGTTGCTTTGTTATTAGAAGCATTTAAACCTAACCTAGTACAAACACTAGAAAACACCCCTACAATTATTCATGGGGGGCCTTTTGCTAATATAGCTCATGGATGTAATAGTTTAGTTGCTACTAAAACGGCTTTAAGTTATGCTGATTATGTTGTTACTGAGGCCGGATTTGGAGCTGACTTAGGTGCTGAAAAATTCTTAGATATTAAATGTAGACTAGGTAATTTAAAACCTCATGCTGTTGTTTTAGTTGCGACTATTAAAGCTATGAAGTATCATGGCGGAGTTCCTAAAGATCAAATATTTGAAAAGAATAATGATGCTTTAATAAAAGGATTTGAAAATCTTGATAAACATTATAATAATTTAAAAAGATATGGTGTTAATGTAATAGTTTGTTTAAATAAGTTTAATACTGATACTGATGAAGAAATTGATTTAGTAAGAAAACATGCTGAAAAGATGGGTTATACTTTTACTGTTTCTAGTGCATATGCTGATGGAGGAGAAGGTGCAATTGATCTTGCTAATAAGATTATTGAAGCTCCTAAGGGCAAATTTAAAGTTCTTTATAAACTAGATAGTCCTATTGAAAGTAAAGTAAGAAAGATTTGTAAAGATATTTATGGTGCTAAAAAAGTTCATTTTAGTAAGCTTGCTAAAGAGAAAATTGAAGATATTAAGAAAAACAATCTTGCTAATCTTCCTGTTTGTGTTGCAAAAACACAATATTCTTTATCAGATGATCCTAAAAAATTAGGAGTACCTAAAGATTTTGATGTTACAGTTAGAGATGTTCAATTATATAATGGAGCAGGTATTATTACTGTACTTTTAGGTGATATTATGACTATGCCTGGACTATCTCGTAAACCTAATTGTGAATTAATTGATGTGGTTGATGGTAATATTGTTAATTTGAGTTAATTAAAAATCTAGATTTCCTAGATTTTTTTGTTTATTATGTTATAATACTATTAGTTTAAGAGGGAGTGTTATTACATGAAGAAGAGATTATTAAAAAATATATTTAGTATTATAGTTTTTATAGTAATGGTTCTTACTATAATGGTTATTGTTAGATTAAATGTTATTCCTACTAAGTATTTTAGAATAATTATTGTTGGTGAAATACTATTATTCTTAATTGGTTTATTACTATATAATTTAAAAAATAAGTTTTTAATGATTCTTGGAATAATATTATTTATTATTAGTATTATAGGTAATTGTATTGGATATTATTATATTAATGAAACTAATAAGTATTTTGATAAGAGTTTTGCTATTGATACTTATAAAGTAAAAACTCATTATTATTTAATTACTGGTAGTATGAATCAAATTAATAGTGCAGATGAATTATCTTCAGAAGAGACTATTTCTTATAGTGGAAGTAGTATTGGAATTGAATCTGCTAAAGAAATATTGGGTAATTTTAATTATCATGAAATAGAGTATGGTGGATATACATATTATACTTTTGAAAATGTATATAAGAATAATACATATTTTTTACTTCCTAGTGATGAATTCTCATTTATTATTGGTTCTAGTAATACTTTATCAGAAGATATGTTTAAAATTATTAAAGAATTTGATGCTTATGAAGAATATAAATTAAAAGATGATATTCCAGATTCTTTTAATGTATATGTTAGTGGATTAGATTATACTGGTAAATGGAGAGATTATAATTTAATTGCTACTGTTAATTTGAGATCACATAAGATTGTATTAACTTCTATTCCTAGAGATTACTATATTGATATTCCTGCTTATGGAGCAAAAGATTCTTTAACTGCTTTAGGTGTTGTTAATCAAAATGTTACAAAGGATGCTTTAGAACACTTATTTAATACTAAAATTGATTATAATCTTACATTTTATACAAATAGTTTAGTTAAAGTTGTTGATACCATTGGTGGAGTAGAGTTTTGTTCTGATTATGATTTTAATACTACTCATGATATGAATGTTGGTAGTTATGCTGATAAGGGACAAAAATTATATGTTAGTTCAGGATGTAATACTTATACTGGTGTGGAGGCTTTAGCTATAGCTAGGGAAAGAAAAAATATTCCTAATGGTGAAAGAGGAAGACAAGATAATTGTAGAAAAATACTAGTTAATATTATTCACAAATTAGCAAGTACTTCTACTATTAAAAATTATTCTGAAACGTTAGATTCTTTTGATGGATTATATACTACAGATATTAATAAAAGAATGATAAAAGAAATAATTAAAGAGGGAATTGATAATCCTAATTTTGAAATAATTGAACAAAGCGTAGATGGAAAAGATGGTAAAGCAAGAAATCATTGGAATACTGGAGATATATATACTTTAGATCCATATATGGATACTGTTAATAATGCTTCTGCTAAGATTAATGAAGTGTTGAAAGAAAAATAAAAAGAGCTTTTTAAGTTCTTTTTTATTCACATGTTTTTGTATTTGGATTATAAGTTCCAGTTTGACATATACAAGTGTTATTATTTGGATCTTGAGTAGAACCTGTAGGACATACAATTCTGGTTGTTGTTACTTCTACTGGTTCATGAATGATGAAGTCTCCGTAATATGTTGTATCATTATAAATAATTGCATATTTATATTTTCCTGGAATCTTTTGATGAGCTATTACTTCTTTTAGATCTAATACCATATTATTAAATACTTCATCAGTAATATCTTCATATATATAGTCTCTAATATTTCTTGATATTGTTCCAGTAGTAGGCATATTTTTTTCTTTTAGAGTTATATTAACTTTTGGTAATTCTTTTGCTTTAATTGTTATTTTTGCTTGATATAATTTTTTCTTGTATGTAATTGTATAAACATATGTCCCCGGTTGATTAATATTTACTGATGATGTGTCTAAGTTTTGCTCTAGTTGTTTTAACATATCATCACTTATTTGATCTGGATTTTTAAGATAGTCTTTTATACTTGTACTTAGAGGAGATGCTTCTAGAATAGTTATATCTTTTAATATTATTTCATTTTTCTTTGCTTGAACTTTTGATATTTGTTTTGTAGATACATCGATTGAGTATATTTTTTTAGTTATTGTTTTTTTATCCATACTCATAACAGTGCCACTAATCACGAAGAAAACACCCCATATGGCTATAAAAATTGAAAGTATTTGAATTTCCTTTTTATTCAATTTCATAGAGACACTCCTATCTTTACTATAATTATAATATAGAAAAAAAAACTAAATAGTAAAATTGACAGATTTTTGTTGAAAATGACACTTATTTGACATATAATTTAAATAGAGGTGAGTTTAATGTCTTATATAATTGCATGGTTTGTTGCTTTTCTTATTCTACTATTTATTGAGATAATTACTGTGAATCTTGTTACTATTTGGTTTGCTATAGGTGCTTTAGCGGCGATGATTTCGTCTTTTGTAACTGATTCGATAGTAATTCAAGTAATTGTCTTTTTAATAGTGAGTATTGTAGCACTATTAATTACTAAGCCATTAATTAAGAAATTTAAAGGATTTCAAGTAACTCCAACTAATTCTGACCGTGTGATTGGTAAAATTGGAGAAGTTACTAAGGAAATTAGTAAGAATAATTATGGTGAAGTTAAAGTTTTTGGTAATATTTGGACTGCTTGTGCTGATGAAAAAATTAGTGTTGGTACAAAAGTAAAAGTGCTTGATATTGAAGGGGTTAAACTCATTGTTAAGAAGGAGGAAGATTAAAAATGGGATATGGATTAATTGTTATTATTGTCATTGTAGTGATTGCTGCATCAGGAATTAAAATAATTCCACAATCAAAAGCATTTGTTGTTGAAAGATTAGGAGCTTATCATAGAACAATGCAAACTGGACTTCATTATGTAATACCTTTTATTGAAAGAGTTGCTAATAATGTTAGTTTAAAAGAAATCGTTAAGGATTTTGCTCCACAACCTGTTATTACAAAAGATAATGTTACTATGCAAATTGATACTGTTGTATATTTTCAAATTACTGATTCTAAATTATATACTTATGGTGTAGAAAACCCTATTAATGCAATTGAGAATTTAACTGCTACTACGTTACGTAATATTATTGGTGAACTTGAACTTGATGAAACTCTTACTTCACGTGATGTTATTAATACTAAGATGAGAAGTATTCTTGATGAAGCTACTGATCCATGGGGTGTTAAAGTTAATCGTGTTGAGGTTAAGAATATTTTACCTCCTAGAGATATTCAAGAGTCTATGGAAAAACAAATGAGAGCTGAACGTGAAAGACGTGAAGCTATATTAAAGGCTGAAGGAGAGAAGAAAGCTGCTATCTTAATTGCTGAAGGTGAAAAACAAAGTACTATTCTTAGAGCAGATGCTGAAAAAGAAGCTAAAATTCTTGCTGCTCAAGGTGAAGCAGAGGCTATTATTAAGATTCAAGAAGCTACAGCTACTGGTTTAAAATTATTAAAAGAAGCTAAAATGGATGAAGCAGTTCTTAAATTAAAAAGTTATGAAGCAATGGTAGAAGTTGCTAATGGTAATGCTACTAAAATAATTGTTCCTAGTGATTTACAAGGTATAGTTACTGCTGGAACAGCAATTGCTGAGTCTCTAAAAAAAGATTAAAAAAACCACACTTAGTGGTTTTTTTATTGTTATTCTTTCAAGTTTATTTTATAATGTAATTATAGAGAGGAGAATTATATGTCAAAGTTTTGTACTAGTTGCGGTAAAGAAATAGAAGATAGTGCTAATGTTTGTAGTAATTGCGGAACTCCAGTAAATGGTGGTGCAGTTACTAATACAGTAACTGTTCAACAACCTGTTGCTACTGAAAAAGGAAATGGAATAGCTGTTGCTGGTTTTGTTCTATCATTAATTTCTTTATTATGTTGTGGGTTCTTGAGTGTTTTAGGTTTAATATTTTCAATTATAGGTTTAGTAAATGCACCTAAAGTTGGAGGAAAAGGAAAAGGATTATCAATTGCTGGTATTATTATGTCTTCAATTGCAATTATTATATTAATTCTTTACTTTGCTTTTATGCCTAGCTTCACTAACACAATTAATGATATCATTAATAATGAATGGTCAAACATTGAAAATACTGACTGGAGTAATTTAGAATATGATGATGATTATTCTACAGGATATTAAAAAAAAGAACTGATGTTCTTTTTTTTATTTTAAATCAATTACTCTAATTGCACTCCATCCTTCATATCCTGCTAATGATGATGTTGTTTTATTTCTATTAAATGTCCATTTATGATTTCTATTATTCATGAAATAACTTCCTCCATCATATGCTGTTATTACACCTGTTTTATAATTAATTTCTCCTACGTATGCAACATGTTTCCAGCCTTTCCATGTTGATGGTTTTCCAGGATCAACTTTCTGATTATAAAAATGTAATATATCACCTATTTGTAGATTTTTAAAGTCAGTTATAATTTTATTATTTTTATCTTTTGCTTGTGCAGCAACATTAGCTGATCCATATGGTCTTTTTGATGTTCCCAATATTTTTGCCTTATAATAAACCATATCTACTGAAGTATTACAATTTGTAGTCATTAGTTTTCCTGATATAGCTTGATCAAAATTTTTACTATTCATATATCCGTGATCTCCATATATCATATCTCCTGGATAAAATGCATCATCTGTTCCTTGAGGAAACTTGAAATTTATTTCTGTATGATTTTCTTCAGCTTCTTTTTTTGCTGCAGCAAGATCTTTCAATAAGAAACAGCCTCCTCCCCATTTACAATAATGAGTTTCCTCATCATATTCATCTAATGTATTACTATTATAATAATCAAATCCATGAATATACATTAAACCAAAAACATATTCTGATATTTTTTGAAATTCTGCTGCTCTAGTTACTTCTTTTACATCTTTCATATAATATTCTTTAAAATATCCTCCTAAAGAATCAATCCATTTATCAAAGCCACCATAACTTGAAATTACTTTATCTTTAGTATAATAATTAAAATCTTTATAGTGGTGTTCTACTATATGGATGGTATCACAAGAAAATTGTGCTTTTATATAATTACTTTTACAGGAAAAATCCAATTGATGAATATTACCTTTTTCATATTTATCATCATTTACTATTACTACACTTTCTTTTACTTCTTCTTCCTCTGTTGGAATAAATTCACTACTATATTTTGGACTTTTTGCTGATAAGTAACAACTACTTATCTCTGTATTATCTCCTAAAGCATACATTAAACATGTTACTATTGCTGGGATAAAGAATATTATTAATAAAGCATGAAAAGCATTCTTAATTTTACTTATTATTTTTTTATCATCTGGGTTTATTACTTTTTTTGTAAGAAGTACTGAAAAAGAGATTATTGCAAGTATAGGAGCAATGATCATAATTAGATTCATAATACTTCTTATGATATACATGATGCTATTTAATTCAGAACTACTACAATTAATTGCTAATATCATATCATCACCTACGATATTATTTTATCATGTATTAATACTTTTTTTCTTATTATTATATACACTTTACACCTTGATAGGTATCTCTTTTTACCATTTCTTTATCAATGTCATTTAATACACAGAATTTTTTTATTAACCAATCTGGTTCTATTAATTCACTTAATTTTGGATCACCTGTAATTCTATGTATTACTATTTCTGGTCTTAATAACTCTAATTGATCTACTACAATGTCTATATATTCTTTTTTTGTTAATAAATGAAATTTTTCTTCTTCATACATTTTTTCTATCGGAGTTTCTTTAATAATACTTAACATATGTATTTTTATACCTTGAATATCTAAATTGTTTAAATACTTTATTGTATTTAGCATATCTTCTTTAGTTTCATATGGTAGTCCATTAATTATATGTACTATTACATCGATATTTCTTTTCCTTAATTCTTTTACCATATTTTCAAAACAATCTAATGTATGACATCTATTTATTAATTTAGATGTTTTTTCATTAATTGTTTGTAATCCTAATTCTATTGTTAAATACGTTCTATTATTTAAATCTTCTAAGTAATCTAAACAATCTTCTGATATAGAATCTGGTCTTGTTGCTATATTTAATCCTATAACATCTTTTTGTTTTAATATTGGTTCATATACTTTTTTTAATTCTTCTACTGATGCATAGGTATTAGTTCTTGCTTGAAAATAACCTATATATTTTGCTTTTGGCCATTTTTTTAACATAACTTCTTTTATTTCATTAAATTGTTTTACTATATCATCTTCTTTATTACCAGCAAATTCTCCACTGCCTGTTTTTGAACAATAGATACAACCACCATATCCTACTGTACCATCTATATTTGGACATGTGAGGCCAGCATTTAAACTTACTTTAAATACTTTTTCATTAAATCTTTGTTTATAATAATAATCCAAAGTGTGATATCGCTTGTTTGTATTAGAATATTTGAACATAACATTCTCCTTGTCAAATTATCTGTATTCTATCATAAAGTATAGTCTTTTACAACAAACTATGTTATTATTATGATAGGTGGTATACTTGAAGAAGATAAAGAGTGTTCATATAAAACCTAAGTTTGCAACTACATTGAAAGTTGTTGGTGTAATACTATTTCTTATTCTTGGAGTATTCATCTATTATCGTGTTCAAATATCCGATCTTAAAAAGCTTGAATATAGTGAAAAAGCAAGTAATGCTATTTTGTTTTCTAAAAACAAAAGTAAAGTTATGGCTATTGGTAAGAGTAAAACATTAAATAAAGCTTTTGAAAGTGATAATTTTAAAGATAAATATTTGAATAATTATGCTAAAATAAAATATGTAGAGCAAGATCATTTAATAGATAATATCAATACATTATTAAAAAAGGGTTATAGTAATAGTGATATTAATATTATTCTTAGTCATGGTAATGATAAGAGTGTAACTGATTTTGCTAAAAGAGATAAGGTTCGTTATTTAGATGAATTTTTCTCTTATGATTTTGCTAAGTTGGAAAATTATGATCGATATGTTAATTATTCTGATGAAACTGGAGAGAGTGAATTAGATACAATTCTTTATATTAATCTTAATTTAGATAATCCTGAATACACTGAATTGGTTAAAGGCTTTTCTACTGATATGTTGATTAATAAACATCGTTATTTATCTGAAGATTTTGTTCCTGATGATTTAATTGATATTAGTAGTGATTATACTAGTGAAGGTAATTATCAATGTAGTCATTTAGCATTAAATGCATTTATTGAAATGTATAATGCTGCACAAAATGAAGGATATAATATAGTTATTAATTCTGCTTATCGTAGCTATCAAGAACAAGTAGAGTTATCTGATTTGTATCTTAATGCTTATGGACAAGAATATGTAGATAAGTATGTTGCTAAGCCTGGTTTTTCAGAGCATCAAACTGGTTTAGCGTTTGATATTGGTAGTAGACATAATAGAATATTTGCTAATTCAAAAGAATATGGTTGGATGAAAGACAATGCATATAAATATGGTTTTATTATGCGTTATGATGAAAGGTATGAGGACTTAACTGAGTTTCGAAAGGAACCTTGGCATTATCGATATGTTGGAAAGGATATTGCAAAATATATACATGAACATAATAATATGTCATTAGAGGAGTATTATGTAATGTTCTTAGATAAGTAAAGGGTGATTTTATGGTTTGTAAAAATTGTGGTGCTGATTTAAAACCTGGAATTAAGTATTGTTTAGAATGTGGTAGTTATATCGATGAAGAAGAAGAGGAAGAAACTGAAGAATTATCTGATGAAGATAAAGAATTATCCACAGACTATGCTCCTGTTGAGTTAGGAGAAGAGGTACCTAAAAAGAAGAAGAAAAGAAAAAAACTTAACCTAACTACAACTGATTACTTAATATATGCTGGATTATTGATTGTTATGATTGGATCAATAATTGTTATTATTGTGTCTTTAATTAAGAATAATAATCAACCAGCTCAGGAATCTTTGCCTACTGTTGAGACAGTAGAAGCAGATAGAAAAGTAACTGTTGATAATTATAGTGTAGTTATTCCTGGAAAACTTACTTCTACTATTCAGGATACTGTTCTTTATGTTTCAGATAATACCAATTACACATTTTCTTTTCAAATAAATGAAGATGATTTTGATGCATATGTAGCAGATCATAATCTTATAGAAAAAAAGATTACAAATAAGAGTTATGAAGTTACTGCATCTAATGAGAAAACTGTTAATAATAGAATTTTTATAATATATAATGTAAAAAATGATAATTCTACAAAAACACTATATTTAACTAAAGCTAATTCTAAATATGTTACTATGGGTATAATTGAAGAGCTTCCTAATGGTAATTGGGAGAATGCCTTGTCTGTAATAGATACGATTGTTAATAGTATTAATTTTCAATTTGAATAAAAATAACCATTTTGTATGGTTATTTTTTTTTTATTATGATATTATGTTATTAGAATAATAAGAAGGTGTTTGGTAATGTATCCACTTGGAAAACAATTCGAAGTAGATTATTCAAAGGCTAAAAGTGATAAAAAGGCGATTATTCAAGGTAATCGTTTCCGTATATCTATCATTAGTGAACGTATTGTTAGACTTGAATTTTCTCCTAACGGACAATTTTTAGATAAGCCAACACAGCTGGTAAGAAGAAGAAATATCGGACTACCAGATTTTTCTGTTAGACAGGATGCAAATGTTTTAGAGATAAGTACAAAGTATTTTGCTTTGAGTTATATAAAAGAACAACCTTTTGTTGGAACAAAAGTTGATCCAATGAAAACATTAAAAATAACATTACTTTCTCGTGAAAGAGATCGTTGTAAAGATTGGTATGTTGGACATCCTGAAGCTAAAAATTTACTTGGAAATATGGTTGGAATAGATGTTAATATTCCGTGGAATTTACAAAAAGGATTATATTCTATTGATGGATTTGCTTCTATTGATGATAGTTATAGTAAAGTTATTGAAGAAGATGGTACTTTAGGTAATGCAATGGCTAATCATTTTGATATGTATGTTTTTATGTATGATAAAGATTTTAGACAGACTTTATTTGATTATTTTAAAATGACAGGGGCTCCTGCTTTAATTCCTAGATATGCTTTAGGTAACTGGTGGAGTAGAAATACTATTTATAGTGATGATAATTTACATGATTTAATTCGTCATTTTGAGAGAGATACTATTCCTATTTCTGTAATGTTATTCGATCATGATTGGCATATTAGAAATACGGAGACTGAAAAAAGATTAAAAGTTGGATATACATTTAATAGTGAATTAATTAAAGATCCTAAAGCTATGATTTCTGAATTTCATCGTCGTGGTATTCGTGTTGGGGTTGTTGTTAATCCTACTGGGGGTTTTTACCCTCATGAAATGTATTATCCTCAAGCTAGCCAATATTTAGGAGTTTCTGATAATAGTGTTATTCCTTTTGATCCATTAAATCCTAAACATATAGATGTTTTGTTTAAAATGTTTTTACATCCATTAGAGGCTCAAGGTGTTGATTTCTTCTGGAATGATTCTACTGGTAATATGGATGTTACTCAATTATGGTCATTAAATCACTATATGTATTTAGATTCTGGTAGAAATAGTAATGAAAGAGCTATGATCTTAGGTAGAGGTGGTGTTTTTGCTCCACATCGTTATCCAGTATTATATGGTGGATCTTCTGAGATTAGTTGGGATGCTTTAAAAGAATTACCATTTAAGTATTTAAATGCTGCTAATATAGGAGTTAGTTGGTGGAGTCATGATGTTGGTGGAAATCATGGTGGTATTGAAGATGGTGAATTATACTTAAGATATGTTCAATTAAGTACTTTTGGCCCTATTCTTAGATTCCATGGAGCACGTGGAAGATATTATAAGAAAGAGCCATGGTTATGGGATGCTAAAACATTTAATATTGCTGCTAATTATTTAAGATTAAGACATAGATTAATACCATACATTTATACTGAAGCATATAATTATACTAAGTCTGGTGTACCTTTGATTCAGCCATTCTATTACAATTATATGTGGGTTTATGATGATGATTTATATCGTAATCAATATTACTTTGGATCTCAGTTACTAGTATGTCCTATACTTGAACCTAAAGATCCTGTGATGAATAGATCTATTCATAGATTCTTTGTACCTGATGGTGTATGGTATGACTGGGTTACTGGTAAGAAATTCCCTGGAAATAAAAAATATGTATCTTTCTTTAAGGAAGATGATTATCCAGTATTTGCTCATGCTGGTAGTATTATTCCTATTTCTAATAGAAGTGATTATAATAATATAGGGTTGCCAACAGATTTAGAAATACAAATATTCCCTGGAGTAAGTAACACATATACTCTTTATGAAGACGATGGTGTTACTGCTCTATATCGTGAAGGATATTACTTAAAAACATCAATTGATTATAACTACATGAGAGATAATTATACTGTTATTATTCGTTCTATTGATGGTAAGAGTGGTATTGCACCTGAAAAGCGTAATTATAAGATGGTATTTAGAAATACTAAACAGGCTGATGATGTGTCTGTTCATTTCAATAATGATAAGATTAATCATACTGATTATGTTGATGGTAATGATTTTATAGTTGAAGTTAAAGGAGCTCCAACTATTGGTCAATTAACTATTAATTGTAAGGGAAAAGATATTGAAATTGATACTGTTCGATTGGTTAATGATGAGTTAGATAGTGTCTTGATGGACTTAAAGATTAATACTTATCTTAAAGAAGATATTGCTAAAATTATATTTAGTGATGCTACTGTTGATAAGAAAAGAATTGGTATTCGTAAATTAAAGAAGAGTGGGTTATCTAAAGAACACATTAGTTTATTCTTAAAACTTCTTGATTATATGAATGAAATATAAAAAACTAGATTATTTCTAGTTTTTTTCTTTGATTTTTAATTATTTGTGGTATAATACTTATATATTTTGCGTTGAAAAAGAAGTAATAGTAAAAAAAATACTTATAGAGAGTCTATGAATGGTGAAAATAGATAGTAATTTCTTATGAACTTGTCTTTGGAGCAATAGGGTAATTCCGTTATAGATTAAGAGTGTATAGTAATAACTATAAATTAAGGTGGTACCGCGATATTTCGTCCTTATGTTTATAGTTATTTTTTTTGGAGGATTTATGGAAGAGGTTGTATTATTTATATTAACATTTATATTATTATTTATTATTTATCAAATAGTTTTTATTGTTCCTGCAAAGAAAAGTGTTAATAAGAAGGGTAAGAATAAAAAAGAATTATTAGAGATTCGTTATATGAAGGCTAAGTATAATTTAGATTTTGATAAAATATCATATAATCAATTACTGCAACTGTGTGCAATTATTTCTTGTTTAGATATGTCTATTGCAGTTACAATTGTGTCTTATATTAAATCTTTTCTATGGGAGATTGTTGTTGGAATAGTTGTAGTAGTAATTTTAATTTATATTAGTTACCATATGTTGTATTTATTTTATAAAAAGAAGGGAATGGTTAAAAATGGAAAACATAAATAAAATAGAGAAAAAGTGGCAAGATTATTGGGATAAGAAGAAGACTTTTGTTAGTAAAAATGGTGATAAGAAAAAACCTTATTATATATTGGTAGAATTTCCTTATCCATCTGGAGCTGGACTTCATGTTGGACATGTACGTAGTTATACTGCTCAAGATGCTATTGCTAGGATGATGAGAATGCAAGGATATAATATTTTGTATCCTATGGGATGGGATGCTTTTGGAGCTCCTGCAGAACAATATGCTATTAAGAATCATATTCATCCTAAAGAAGCTGTTAAGGAAAATATTAAGACTTTTAAAGCTCAAATGAAATCTTTAGGATTCTCATTTGATTGGAGTAGAGAGTTTTCTACTACTGATCCTGAGTATTATAAATGGACTCAATGGCAATTCTTACAATTTTATAAGCATGGAATGGCTTATAAAGATACTATTCCAGTTAACTGGTGTCCTACTTGTAAAAGTGTTTTAAGTAATGAAGATGCTGCTGGCGGAGTATGTGAAAGATGTGGTAGTCAGGTTGAACAAAAAGAGAAGAGTCAGTGGATGCTTAGAATGAGTGATTACTCTGAAGATTTATTAAAGGGACTTGATGATACTAATTTTGCTGATAGAGTTAAACTTGGACAAATTAATTGGATAGGCAAAAGTGAAGGTGTTGAAGTTGATGTTGATATAGTTGGTGGTGGTAAATTCTCTATATTTACTACTTGTCCTGAAACTATCTATGGTATTACTTTCTTTGTTATTGCGCCTGATGGAAAACTTATTAAAGAATTAATGGATAGAGTTGAAAATAAAGATGAGGTTAATGCTTATATAAAAGAAACTTCTATGAAGAGTGCAATGGATAGAACAGAACTTAATAAAGGTAAGACTGGTGTTGAAGTTAAAGGTATTAAAGCTATTAATCCTGTTAATGGTAAAGAGGTTCCTATATTCTTAGGTGACTTTGTATTAGGTGATTATGGTACTGGTGCTGTTATGGCAGTACCTTCACATGACCAAAGAGATTTTGAGTATGCTAAAGAACATAATCTTGAGATTATTCAAGTAATTGACTGTGGTGATATTTCAGAACATGCTATTGAGAAGACTGAATATATGGGTCATGATTATAAGATGATTAATTCTGAAGAGTTTAATGGTATGACTGTTGATGAAGCTCGTGTTGAAATTGCTAATATGATTGAGAAAAAAGGCTTTGGTAGAAGAGTTAATAATTATAAAATGAGAGACTGGATATTTTCTCGTCAAAGATTCTGGGGAGAGCCTATTCCTATGGTTAATTGTGTAAATTGTGGCTGGGTTCCAATGAATGAGGAAGATTTACCTTTATTGTTACCTGATGTTGCTGAATATGAACCTACTGAGGATGGCGAATCTCCACTTGCTAATATTACTGATTGGGTTAATTGTAAATGTCCTAAATGTGGTGGAGATGCTAAGAGAGAGACTGATACAATGCCTAACTGGGCTGGCTCTTCATGGTATTTCTTAAGATTTATGGATCCTCATAATGATAAAAAATTTGCTTCTATGGATTCTATGAAATACTGGAATAGAGTAGATTGGTATAATGGTGGAATGGAACATACTGCAAGACATTTGCTATATGCAAGATTCTGGGTTCAATTCCTTTATAATATTGGATTAGTTCCTCATAAAGAAATGATTTGGACTAGAGTTTCTCATGGTATGGTATTAGGATCTGATAATAGAAAAATGAGTAAATCTATTGGTAATGTTATTAATCCTGATGATATAGTTAAAGAGTATGGAGCTGATACTCTACGTGTTTATGAAATGTTTATGGGAGACTATCAAATGGATGCTCCATGGAGTACAGAATCACTAAGAGGATGTAAGAGATTCCTTGATAAGATTGAAAGATTAAAAGAAAAAATTAATGATAACGAAGGTTATAGTGAACAACTTGAAATCCTTCAAAATCAAACAATTAAAAAGATTGAATATGATATGATGCATATGGGTTATAATACTGTTATTTCTTCTTTAATGATTTTAGCTAATGCTTATGATGATATGGATTCTATTACAAAAGATGATTATCATTTAATTCTTACATTACTTAATCCAATAGCTCCTCATATTACAGAAGAATTGAATGAACAAATTGGTTATAAACCTATTTGTGAGGATAAATGGCCTGAATATGATGAAGAAAAAACTATTGAAACTACTAAAGAAATAGCTGTTCAAGTAAATGGTAAAGTTCGAGCTACTATTAAAATATCTATAGATGATAATGATGATACTATTAAAGAAAAAGCCCTTGAATGTGAAAATGTTAAGAAACATATAGAAGGACATGATATAGTTAAAATTATTGTTATTAAGGGAAAAATTGTAAATATCGTTGTAAAATAAGAGGCTTTGGCCTCTTTTTTATTATTTGTTATTATATAATTATTATGGAGTGATTATATGATAGAAGGAAATAGATATAGGCTACATAATCATTTTTCTAATCATGGGCAAGAAGTAGAGGCTTATTTGCAGCAGGTGTATATTAATAGTATTTCTTTTTATAGAAATAATTATAGTAATCGTCTTCATTTAACTGAAAGTATTGAACAAGATGCTGATGCCTTATATTATAGTTTTGGTTATTTAGAAGATTATTTATTTTACTATGATCAGTTTTATCCACAAGACTTTAAGAGGGTTTTTGATGCTTTAAAAAGAAAATTAAATATAATTACAGTTTTACCTAAAAAAAGAAGAGGTATATATGGAGAGTTTGTAGAAACTCATAGATTAATATTTATCAATCCTGCTTTAGTTCCTTCTACTAGTTTAACTGGTCAAGAAAGAACTAGGCTTTATATGTGTCATGAACTTGGACATATTATTAATAGTGATTGGATGAATACAGTTGTTAATCATATATCATCCGAAGCAACAGATGATTTACAATTAATTTATGATGGTTTTGCTATGATAGATGAAGCAACAACTCAGAATAGAGCAGAAGCAATTACTTATTACTTTTGCGGTAAGCAAAGAGGTGAATTAAGAAGACTTAGAAGTAGTTTATTTGATGGTCAACCATTTAAAAGTAATTTTGATTATTATGGTGAGTTTCAAGAACCAGCAATTGCTTTTTCCAAAACATTAAGAGGAAGTGGTGGACCTTATGCATCTGATGATGATGCTATGAGATTATTATCGGTTAGGACACTTGATCCGAGATTTGTAGATAAAGTCTTTTACGAATATCAAAGAGATGGACATTTATCTGACTTGATTGATATGCTTAAAAATCTAGGAAGAATAAAGAATGGAAAGTATGCTTCTTTTGGAATAGGTGATAGAAGTAGCATTTCTGAAACTCGTTTAGCAAAAGAAAACTTTATGAGACGAGTTGTTCCTCTGTTTGATAGTCGCCAACCATTTAACTATTAGAAGAGATTAGCTCTTCTTTTTTTGACTTTTTCTTTATTTTATGGTATAATGTGCGTACTAATGGGGGTATGGTTATGTTATATGATAAATGGGAGAATGTTGTTATTTCTGGTCATATTTTTTCACATGATTTATTCCAATTTTTATTATCTCGTTTTAAGGGTGCCTTCTCTAGATCAAGTTTAACAATAGAAGAAGCTTTTAAAGATTTAGATAATTTTGATATGATTATTTCTACTACTATGGATGATGATGCTAAAAAGTATTATGATTTATTGGGATTTAAAGAGAAGAAAGAAATAAACAATATAATTAGACAGATAATAGTATTTAAAGGTTCAAGATATGGTGTTTTTACTGATACTTTAACTGGTGATCAAAAGCAAATTGATTTATTGTATAATAAATATTTTTCATATTTTGATTCTTATGTTCATTATTATTTAGCTTTTGATACAGAAGGTAATTTTGATAAGAGAGCTACCTTTCAAAAAATGGATACTTTATTTATGAACCTTCCTCAAAGACGTATAGCTTATGCTAAAGCATTTAATATGCAGAAAGATAATCTTGATGCATTTGATTTTGCTATGAGCAAGAAAGATTTATCTATTACTGATATTATTTCTATTAATAATATTGTTAATCAAAGTAATGAGGATAAAGTATTAGGTTTTAAAAAGACTAATAATGAAATAGTTGGAGCTTCTTTTGAACCTACTGATAAAGCTGATGTTCCTTATGAGATGCAAAGATTATTAGCTGAATACAAGAATGATTTTGGTATGACTATTTTAGATCCTAATGAACCTGGATTAACTCCAAGAGAAAAGTATGATAGATCTTGTGATATTTTACGTAAGGAAGCAATATTTCATATTCGTTTTATTCGTATTCATCCATTTAGTGATGGTAACGGTAGAACTGGACGTATTATATTAAATCATCATTTATTAAAGCAAGGTGTTGCTCCAGTATTATTAACAGGAGCTATGTCTCAAGAATATAAAAAGTGTATTGATGAATATGATATAGATGGTTTATCAAGATTGTTATTTTATAGTTCTTCACAGACTCTTGCTAACTGGATTTCTGAAAAAACTGCCCATTCTTCTCTTCGTAGAAGAGATGCTCAACCAACAAATAATCAACTTGCAGAACTTGTTGGTTATGATGATAATGAAAATATTGATGAAAAGAAAAGTAAAGTATTTGAATTTACTTCATTTCTATTTTAGAGGCTTATGCCTCTTTTTTTTGTATATTAATTTGTGTTATTATAATAATAATGGAGGATAATATGAAAAAGGATGTTACGATGAGAAAAAATACATTTGTTAAAGGTGCTATTATTACATCTATTGGTATTGTTTTAACAAAAATATTAGGCATATTGTATGTAATACCTTTTCATGCCATTATTGGTGATGAAGGAGGTGCATTATATGGTTATGCTTATACTATATATTTATTCTTTATTTCTTTTTCATCAGCAGGAGTTCCTCTAGCTATAAGTAAAATAGTTTCTGAATATCAAACTTTAGGTTATAGTAAGGCTAAAAAGAGAGCTTTTCAATTGGGTAAAAAGATATCAATTGTTCTTGGAATAATATGTTTCTTAATTATATTTATTTTTGCTCCTTTTCTTGCCAAAGCAATATTAGGCAATGTTTCTGGAGGAAATAGTATTCAAGATATAACACTTGTTATAAGAGTTATTTCTTCTGCAATATTAATTGGTCCAATATTAAGTGTTTATAGGGGATATTTTGAGGGGCATCGTTTTATGAGTCCACCATCTATTTCTCAAGTATTAGAACAATTGATTAGAGTCTTAATAATTGTATTTGGTAGTTTAATAACTTTAAAAGTATTTCATTTATCATTATCTAATGTTGTAGGTGTTGCACTTTTTGGTGCAACATTTGGTGCATTAATATCATATTTTTATTTATTGGATAAATATTTAAAAAATCGTAATAAGTTTAATGAAAAAGTAAGAGATGTTAATGAACCATTAATTACAGATAAAATGATCATTAGAAAAATCATTATTTATGCTATACCATTTATTATGATTGATTTTTTTAAATCAGTTTATAATTATGTTGATATGTTTACTGTTGTTAAAGGTCTTGTTAAATATGCAGAGTATAGTGCTGTTGATGCAGAAACTGTATATAGTATTTTATCTACATGGGCTCATAAATTTAATATGATTATTGCTGCTGTTTCAGCAGGTATTATTGTTAGTTTAATACCTAATCTTACTGAAAGTATTGTTAAAAAAGATAAAAAAGAGATTAATAAAAGAGTTGAACAATCTATTAACATGTTATTGTATTTTACAGTACCTATGACTTTTGGCATATGTTTTTTATCTAAATCTATTTGGAATTTATTTTATGGGGAAAGTTTATTTGGATCTAGTATTTTAAGCTACTATATATTTGTAGGTTTATTAATATCTTTGTTCACAACTGTAATAACAATTTTGCAAACATTAAAAGATTATAAGAATGTTTTCTATTGTTTATTAATTGGAGTACTTGTAAAAATTATCTTAAATTATAGTTTGCTTCGTACTTTTGTAAGTATTGGTTTACCTCCATATTATGGTTTTATTACTGCTACCATTTTTGGTTATATGGTTTCTATGATTATTTGTTTATTTATATTACATTATAAATATGAAATATCATTTGAAGGAGTAATTAAGAGTTTTGTTGATATACTATGTGGGGCATTTTTAATGGTTTTTGTTCTTTTATTAGTAAGAATATTTATTCCAGTTTTTTCTACTGGAAGAATAGTTAATTTATTTATTATTCTTTTATATGCTCTTATAGGTGTTTGTGTATACTTTTTATATGCATATAAGTCTAATTTAACAAAAAGAGTATTTGGTGGTAATTTCTTTAAAAGTATTTCTAAGATTTTTATTAGAAAATAAGACTGTAAAGAGAGCAAAAAATAGTTAAAATTATTTGTTATTATTATATAGTAATGCTAAAATTGTAGTATAGGGTAAAGGAGGAGGCTTATGGTTAGTAGTGGAGAAGTTCAATCTGATGCTAAGACAATACAATCATTAGGTACTAAATTTACTTCACAAGTTGATTCGTTAGGTTCTTCTTGGAAGGGTAATTCCTTTACTAGTTTAAGTACACAAAGTAATGATGTTTTAAATAGTTATATTAATACTGTGATTAATCAATTAAATCAATTGGCTTCTGCGTGTGTGTCTTATAATAATTATCTTGAGTATGAAAGAGCTTATAATACTGCTTCTGATAACTACAATATAGCTTGTAGAAATAAAGATGCGCGTGCTCAATCTAAATATTCAAGTGAAATGAATAATTATTCTGATGATATGAGAAGATACAAGGAAGAAGCTTTAAGTACTTTAAATGCTATTTGTGGAACAAAATTAGAAGCTACTAGTATTCCGACAAAGGATTATTCTAGTGGAAAAACAATTTCTATGGGATCAATATCTGGATCAGTACAAAATGCTATTGATTGGGCTTTAGCTATTGCAGCTGATGATTCTCATGGTTATTCTCAACAAACTCGTTGGGGGAATCCAAACTACGACTGTTCTTCTCTTGTTATTTCAGCATATGATGCTGCTGGCTTTGGAGTAAAAGACGCAGGAGCTACTTATACTGGTGACATGAGAAGTGCTTTTACTTCAATGGGATTTGAATGGATTCCAGGTAACCCTGATGTTGAATCTCTGCAACCTGGAGATATTTTATTAAATGAAGGTGAACATACCGAGATGTATATCGGTGATGGAATGAATGTTGGAGCTCATGGTGATAGTGATGGTGTTAACGGAGACTCTAATGGTGGAGAAATTAGTGTTTCCGGTTATTATTCTTTCCCATGGAATGGAGTTTTACGTTATACCGGTGAAACTACTAATACATAGTAATAAGGAGGTTTATTTATGACTTTATTTATGATAGAAACTGATACAGTGGAATCAGGAGCAACATCTATAGATTCATTAACCACTTCATTAACAGACTTATCTAGTAAGGTAAGTGGTTATGATAGTTCTTGTAGTGATAGTGAAATAGCTAGTGCATTTAAAAATGCCACTTCTTGCATTTCAAATAATATATCTGCTTGTGCTACTAAGTTTTCTAATACATCTGGATATATTAATAGTGTAGTTGCTTCTCATACAACTTTGCAAAATGGATTAAAATTTCAGTCTTCAAAAGAAAAAGCAGCTGCTGAGAAAGCTTCTAAAAGTGGATCAGGGAGTTATTCTGGAAGCTATTCTGGTGGTGGATATATGGGAGGAGGATCTACTGGCGGTGGATCTACAGGAGGAGGACATAGTAGTACCTCTTATACAACTCCTACAAAAACTACTGCAGTTGAGCCTGCTAAACCAGTTGAAATAAAAGAGAAAGTTAAAGGAATTGACCATAAGAAAGTAGTTGTTGATTCATTAAGCGAGCTAGGTAAGAAATTATTTAAACATGAGGATTTAGTTTATAATGCTGCTGGATATGCAACAATAGGTGGAATGTTTATCATTGCTTGTTCCAAAGCTTATGGTGAAGTAGGAGATGAACTTGAATTTACTTTAAGTGATGGTCAAAAATTTAAATGTATTATTGGTGAAATAAATGATAATACAGATGGTAAGATTCAATTCTTTATCAATGATAAATGGAAAGAAAATGGAGAAGAAAATTTCCAAAATGAAATTGGAAATTATATTACTAAGATAGAAAATAAGGGAGTAAATGCTAAATATACTGTTGGTGTTAAAGTGGCTAGTGCTATAGATTGGGCTACTGCTACAGCTGCTGATAACTCTCATGGATATTCCCAACAAACTCGTTGGGGGAATCCAAATTATGATTGTTCATCATTTGTAATTTCTTCTTATGAAGCTGCTGGAATTAACGTTAAAGAATCAGGAGCTACTTATACTGGTAATATGAGACAGGCTTTTGTAAGAGCTGGATTTGAGTGGATTCCTGGGACTCCTGATGTTAATACATTACAACCGGGTGATGTTGTTCTTAATGAAGGAAAGCATACAGAAATGTATATAGGAAATGGAAAATTAATAGGTGCTCATGGAAATAGTGATGGACAAGATGGTGATTCTAGTGGTAATGAAATAAGTATTACTAATTATTCTAATAAAAGTTGGGATGGAGTTTTGAGATATGTTGGTAAGAATACTGCTGAAGCATCAAACGATCCAGTTACTGTACCTACTGCTCCTAGAGTTACTATTACGAATAATACTGCAGTAACAAATAATTCTCAGAATAATAGTGATAGTAATGCTAATAGTGATAATGACAACAATGATAATTCTCAAGATAATGATAATAATAAAGAAGATTCATCAAGTAATAATGAATCAAGTGAAGGGGTGGCTGTATAATATGGCAAAATTTGTATGTGATATTGAACAAGTTACTTCTGCTGGTGAAAAAATAGTTGATGCATCAGAAAATATGGCAAAATCTACTTCTACATATTCTACAAATATTAATCAAGATTTATCTTCTTGGAAAGGTGAAGGTAAAACAGAGTTTGCTTCTACCAATAATGATAATACAAGAGCTATTGCTTCTAAAATAACTCGTATGGATGAGTTTGGCGAATATATTAAAGAAGTTGCTAAAACGATTCAAGAATTGGAAGACGAATTAGCTGCTATTAAAATATAGAGTGTAAAAAAGTGTCATTTTTATGACACTTTATTTTGTATTATTTAAAATGATGCTATAATTAATTTATAGAATGGAGGTAGTGAAATGTCAGGTGGAATTATTAAAACTACGGATATGGCACAAAGAGGAGAAGATACAATAACTAATGCTTCTGATTTGTCTGCTAAAATTAATAATTTAATTAGTACAGTGGATGAACTTTTAACTGTTTGGACTTCTGGTGGTGGTTATCTTTCTTTTCGTCAAGCTTATACTGAAGAAAGGGATTACTTATTAGAATTTGCTAGAAATTTATCTGCTCATGGAGAGGGTATAGTTGATGCTGCTAAAACATTAGATACAGCTGATCAAGACGTTGCAGATGACACTAGTATGATTAATAGAATTGAGGTGTAATAGATGAGTGATAATGGAGATATAATATTAACTGATTATGCTATTGCTAGAAGAGATGCAGAAGATATTTATAGTATCGCTAATGCTATCAATGATGTTTTTGATACGCAAACAGATACAATGGGTAAATTATTTGGGCAAAACTGGCAAAGTGATGGTTCTATTGCCTCTAGAGCAGCAGATATCAGACAATTTGAAAGTAAATACAAACCACTTTATGACAAATTAGTTGCAACAAGTATTACTATACATAATGCAACTGATACTTATAGTGCAGCTGATGCACAAGCTTCTGAGCAAGCAAACGGTCCAGTTACTGGTTAATAAAAGAGACTATTCAGTCTCTTTTTTATTTTCATTAGTTATTTCATTTTCTAATTGTTTTTTACTTCTTTTTCTAATTAATTTTCTATATATAGGAACAAGCTTTGTAAATACAAAGTAGAATAATGGGTTTGTAATATAATCCCATTCTCCAATAAATTCTATATAATCCCCACCAAATTTTTTCTTAAATTCATGTAGACCTAATCTAGGATTATCATTTGATAAATCACCTATTGTTCCGAATTGATCATATATTTCAATGCCTTTTTCTTTGCAATACTTTAAGTGCTCATAATATGTTTTATAATTAACATATGTTTCACTTAATACATTATGATTTCCTGCATATAATACCCATGCTTTATTTCCGTATTCAATAATCATATGAGCACTTAGTGTTATTTCATTACCATATTCTTTTTTTGCTTCTTTATATTTTTCTATTTCTGATTGAATATTTTCTTTTTGTTTTGAAAGTTCTGTTAATTTTACTTTTGCACTTTTACTTAGATTATCTATTGGTAGTATAGAAATTTGATTATTTATTACTTTTAAATTTTTCTCTAATGCATTGATGGTTTTAGAAAAATTAATTTTTCCTAAGAAAAGTGTTGCTTTAGATGATGAATTACCATTGAATATTTCATATAGTGTTTCATAATAATCTTCATTATATGAAATAAAATCTTTTCGTGATTCCGTTAAAGTCATAAGATGGTAAAACTCTTTAATATCATTTTTATTTCCTATTACTACTTCTGTATCTAGTTTTTCTGCTTTAGCAATTCTTTGCTTTGTAGTTTTAGAAAAGTGTGATTCTATTTCCTCTAATTCTTGTAATAAATCTATTCTAAAAGTATATCTTGGTTGCATAGTTTCAAAGTTTTTAGTATATCCTTGATGTTTAAATCCACAAGATTTAAGTGTTTGAAAAATATTATCATAATCTTCATTATCTTTTTCTTCATTATTATAATTTATACTTTTACGTATAATATCAGGATCTATTTTTATAAAAATAGCTTTTTTATTTTTAGCAAACTCTACTACCTTTTTTGTCATTTCTCTTACTAATTCTTTCTTTTTATAATCAATAACAAATCCTCTAGGAGCATAGAAATAACATTTGTTTAATGGTAATTTCTTTTCTAATAGAAGTGTTGCGGCTACTAGTTTATCTTCTTCATTTACTAATCCTAAGTAATATGGGGTAAGATTTTTTTTAATTTTTGAAAATTCTCCCCATGAAAGAGATTGTAGAAAATGAGATTTTGTTTTATGATTTTTTACATATTCATCAAATTTTTCTTTTTCGATATTTTTTAGTTTAAGCATTTATGTAACCTCTCTTCCATTTAATAGTATATCATAGAACGGGCTGTTGATATATAATTTGTAATAGTTTTTTTATTCTTCTTCTTTATGTTTTAGTTAGTGTATTTAATAATCACTTTTTAAGCTTTTATGCATTTATTCTTTTGTTGTATTCTGTTTTATATGATAAAATAATTATAGGTGATTTTATGCGTCTTAGGAATGTTAAAAATAAAGAAGAAATAATGAATGAGTCATCTTATTTAATATGTAATCCTGAAGATTATATTGGTCATTGGAATGAGTTGTTTCATAATAATAATCCAATATATATAGAAATTGGTATGGGTAAAGGACAATTTATTATTAATAGTGCTTTAAATAACCCCAATATTAATTATATAGGTATTGAAAAATATGATAGTGTTATTGCGAAAGCTTTACCTAAAATACCTGATGGGATTTCTAATCTTATTATGATAAGAGCGGATGCTTTAAATATTGATAAGTTTTTTAACCATGAGATTAGTTGCATTTATTTAAATTTTTCTGATCCATGGCCTAAAAAAAGACATCAATTAAGAAGACTATCTAGTAGTATTTTTTTAGATAAATATGATTCTATTTTTAAAGATAAAAAGATTATTGAAATGAGAACTGATAATAGAGATTTATTTCAGTATTCATTGGTTAGTTATAGTACTCATGGTTATACTTTAGAAGATGTGTCTTTAGATTTACATAATGATAATATGCCTTTAATTACTACAGAGTATGAAGATAAATTTTCGGGTAAGGGTATGCCTATATATTATGTTAAGTGTACTAAAGAGTGAAAAACAAAGTAAAATAACATAAAAACAATTTCACATTTATTAAAATAATGATATAATGTAAGAAGAGTAGGTGAAATATGAAAAAGATTATTGTTTTACTCTCTATTGCTTTATTTTGTTTAACTGGATGTAGCGTTTATTCTTTTAATAATAAAGATTTTGAAGATAATATGGATTATTTATTATCAGAAAAATCTCATTTATATAATGTTTATTATGATGGTTATAAGTATTATTTACCTAAGGGAATATCTTTTTTACTTAAAGATGATTATAATGCTTTGCTAGTTGATCAGAATAATAATAAGTATTATTTGTATGTTGATGCAATCAGTTATTATCATAAAATAGAGAATGATTATAAAGAGAATAGTAGTTCTTATTATTCTAAGTATCTTACTTATAATAAAAAAGATGGTTATTTACAAATAGATGAAGTTGATGGTAAATACTTTGTTCAATTTGTATTTAATTATGCTAAAGTTGAGACTTATGTTTCTAAAGAAGATCTTGTTGATGCTATTGATAGTATGTGTTATATATTAAGATCTGTTAAATATAATAATTCTGTTCTTGATAGTTTAGTAGGAGAAAATGTTTTAAATTATCAAGAAGAAGAATATAATTTGTTTAAAGCAGATTCCAGTAAAGAATCTTATATGGAAATTGCTAAGAAAAATGAAAGTGAAGAATATTCAAAATATTTAGAGGATGAAAAGATAAATCTAGATTATTAAAAAGAGGTGAACTCATGGGCGTATTAGATAAAATTAAAAATGCTCTTTTTGAGGTTGAATATGTTGAAGTAGAAGATGTTCCTAAGAAAGAGAAAAAAATTAAATCTAAAGAAAAGAAACATGAAGATGATAAGGATAAACCTATTGCTAAGAAGATAGTTTTACCTGGAAAAAAAGAAGAAAAAATTGAAGAAATTGAAGAGGAAGAATTAAAAGATGAAGATTTTGAAATTCGTCCTAAAGATGAAAAAGTAAAAGAAGTTTTCGATGATAATTTTAATGTAATGGATGATGATTTTACTCCAGATACTACACCTGAAGAAATAATACAACCTGCTGTTGAAGCTGTTCCTGTTGAGGCTGTGCCTGAAACAATACCTGAAACAACACATGTAGAATCACCAATTCAACCTACTTATCAAGAAAATCCTTATGCTAATAAAGATTATGTAAGAGAATATGATTCTAATAAAGAAAAGATTTATAGTACTCTTAGAGATGAATATCGTGTTAAGGCTCATGAAAGTAGACCTTATGGAATTGATCCTTCATATCATGTTGCTATTAAAGAATATGGTTCTGAAAATAAGGATGATAAAAATTACTTTAAGCCTAGTCCTATTATTTCTCCTATTTATGGTATTTTAGATAAGAATTATCGTAAGGAAGATGTTGTAAGTAAGAAAGAAGTTCATATTACTTCTAGTTATGCTAAATCTAATATGAATGTTGATGATATTCGTAATAAAGCTTATGGAAGAAGAAGTTCTGATTATGTAGAGGAACTTACTAATCCTCCTGAGCCTCCAAAAACTTTACCTCCTGCTTTTGAAGTAGAAGAGAGTGAAGATGAAAATTTATTAGTAGATTTAACTGATGAGAAAAAACCTGAAGTAAAGGAAATTACTGTTGGAGATGCTATAGAGTATTATCATGATTTAGGACTTGAATATAATGTTGATTATGTTGATGCTAGTAATAAAAATCAACCTAAAACTAATCAAGATGATTTAGAAGAAGAAATAAAAGATACAATTGATAATTCTCCTGAAGGAATAGAAGAACCTGTAATTGAAAAAACTATGGAAATTCCTCAAGAAGAAATAAAAAAAGAAGAAAAGAAAGAAGTAACACCAGTTGAAATTAAAGAAGAGGAATTAGAAGAGGAAAAACCTGTTGTAGAAGAAAAAGAAGAGACATCTGATGATGATAACTTATTTGATTTAATTGATTCTATGTACAAGGATGATGAAAATTAGAAAGGAGATTTTATGGAAGCTTTTGTTGATGTTTTTTTACCAATTGTCTTATATATTGTAGCTATTGTTTTATTAATTGTTCTTATAGTTGTTGCTTTAAGATTACTTCGTATTTTGGATAAAGTTGATAAGATAGTTGATAATATTGATGACAAAGTTAATACTTTTAACAATGCTTTTGCTGTATTAAAGAGTGCAGCTGACAGTGTTGCAAGTATTAGTGATAGTTTTGTTTTTGCAGCTACTGCTGCTATCTCAAAAATATTTGGAAAATTTAAAGGAAAATATAAAGAGGAGGAAGAATATGAGTAAAGGATTAGGAAAATTTGTTGCTGGTGCAGCTATTGGAGTTGGTTTAGGAGTTTTATTTGCTCCTAAGTCTGGAGATGACACTAGAAAGGAATTAAAAGTAAAACTAGATGAATTAGTAGAACAAGCAAAGAATGTTGATGTTGCTGCTGTTAAAAAGGATATTACTAGAAAAGTAGAAGACATCAAAATGGAATTAGTTGATCTTGATAAAGAAAAAGCATTAGAGATTGCTAAGGAAAAAGGAGAGGCTTTAAAGGTTAAAGCTCAAGAATTAGTTGATTTAGCTAAAGAAAAAGGTACTCCTGCTTTGAAAAAGACTGCTAATGATGTTTTGAATAGTGTTATTAAAGTATCTAAAGAAACTCAAAAGAAATTAGCTAAATAAAAGTCAATTATTTTGACTTTTTTTCTTTGACATGATATATTATTTTTGTATTTTTTGTTGATTCATAAATTAGTAGTTACTATGTTTATGTATAGAGACTTAGTGGTTGGTGGAAACTAAGATATAATAGTATATGAATTACATTATGAGGAGAAAAAACGTTAACTGCGTTAAAGTTTTAAGTGCATGTTTAAACATGAATTAAGGTGGTACCGCGAGAATTCGTCCTTAGGAATGAGTTTTCGTTTTTTTTATATAAGGAGGGGACTTATGCATACAGAATATGAAGTTCGAGTACTTGAAATTGATGTAAAAGATGTAATTAATAGATTAGATAAACTACATGCTACTAAACTTTGGGATAGAGTACAAAGACGATATGTTTATGACTTTAATCCTAAAGTAGAAAACAAATGGGTAAGACTTAGAACTAATGGTGATAAAACTACATTAACTATTAAAAATATTGCTACGTCTAATATAGATGGTACTCAAGAATTAGAAGTAGAAGTGGATAATTTTGAAAGGTGTAATCTTATATTGAAAGAATTAGGATATAATCCTAAAGGTTATCAAGAGAATAGAAGAATACAATATGATTTAAATGGAGTAGAAGTTGATATTGATTATTGGCCAATGATTCCTACTTATATGGAAATAGAAGGGGCTTCTGAAGATGCTGTTTTTAATGCTCTTGAGGCTTTGGGGTTTTCTGATGATGATTCTACTACTCGTGATGTAGAAGGTATTTATATTGATTATGGATATAATTTAAATGAAATATATGATTTAAAATTAGAGGAGGAGAGAAAATGACATTTTTTGAAGAATTACAATGGAGAGGTTTAATTAAAGATGTTGCTGGGGAAGATATTGGTGATAAATTAAATAATGAACATATTACTTTTTATTGGGGTACAGATCCAACAGCAGATTCTTTACATTTAGGACATTATTCTAGTTTAATTACAGCTAAGAGACTTGCTAAATATGGACATCATCCTATTCTATTATGTGGTGGTGCTACTGGTTTAATTGGTGATCCCAGACCTACTGCTGAAAGAGAAATAATTACTAAAGAACAACTTAATAAAAATCTTGAAGGTATTAAAGCTCAGGTTACTAAAATATTTGATGGTAAAGCAGAAGTTGTTAATAATTATGATTGGTTTAAGGGATATGAATTTACTGATGTACTTAGAGATGTAGGTAAATATATTACTGTTAATTATATGCTTGATAAAGATATTATTAAACGTAGATTAGAGACTGGTATTACTTTTGCTGAGTTTGCTTATATGTTAATTCAAGGATATGACTTCTTGTGGTTATTTGAAAATAAGAATTGTATTATGCAGGTAGAGGGATCTGATCAATGGGGTAATATTACTACTGGTATTGATTTAATTAAGAAAAAAACTGGTAAAGATGCATATGCATTTACTATGCCTTTAGTACTTGATAAGTATGGTAATAAATTCGGTAAAAGTGAAGGTAATGCTTTATGGTTAGATGAAGAAAAGACTTCTTCTTATGAATTATATCAATACTTAATTAATGTTGATGATGAGATGGTAATTGACTATTTAAAAATATTTACTTTTTTAAGTGTAGAAGAGATTCTTGAATTAGAAAAGAAAAATAGAGAACAACCTGAACTACGTGAAGCTCATAAGGCTTTAGCAAGAGAAATAATTACTGATCTTCATGGAGAAGATAGTTATAAAGAAGCTGTTAAGATTAGTGAATGCTTATTTAGTGGTGATATAAAGAATTTTACTTCTAAGGAAGTAGAAATGGCTTTTAAGGGACTTGACCCATTTATTATTAGTGAGGATTTAAATATAGTAGATTTACTTGTTAATAGTGGAGTTTGTTCTAGTAAAAGAGAAGCTAGAGAATTTGTTAATAATTCTTCTATTACTATTAATGGAGAAAAGATTATTGATTTAGATTTTGTTCTTACTCGTGATAAATGTATTGATTCTAAATATGTTGTTATTAGAAGAGGTAAGAAAAAATATTTTATTGGTATATATGAATAAAAGGAAATACGATGTATTTTCTTTTTTTTAGGGTGGAAAAAGAAGGGGTTATTTGATAGAATTATAATAGAGGTGGCATAATATGAATCGTAGAAAAGTACATCGTTATAAGTTTATTTCTATAGTTTGTGTCATAATATTAATATTTGAATTTATATATATTGGATATCATTATATTTATAAGAATGAAAAATCTGTATATTTTGAAGGAATAAATTCTGTTGTTGCTGGTAATAATTATTATGTTTCAGTAGGTAGTAATAATGATAATGATAATCATTATGAAAAAGCTAAAGTAATGATTTATAATTCTAAAAGAATAAAAGAGTATGAAAAATTATATAATGTTGGTTATAATAGTTCTTTTTTTGGAGTTGCTATAGACGAAGATGGTTTTATAGCGGTTGGTAGTTATGAGGAGAATGAAAAGGATCATAATAGTTCTATTAGAAGAGCTTTAATTGTTAAATATGATAAAGATGGTAATATTATATTTGAAAAAGATTTTGGATTATTAGACAATTCTAAATTTACGAGTATTGTTGTTGCTAGTGATGGTTATTATGTTACTGGTCAAAGTATTTATAAAAATACAAGAGTTGGTAATAAAGATGGTGGAGCAATACTTGCTAAATATAGTAAAGATGGAAAATTATTATGGTATAAAAGTTTTGGAAATAATAAGAGTGCTATCTTTAATGATTTAATTATTAGAAATAATTATATATATACTGTTGGTACTGATGATAATTATATTGGTGTTTTGGTACAGTATGATTTGAATGGAAATTATATTAATTATAATGATTATCATATTACTGATTCTTTAGGTTTTGGAGGAATAGTTGGTACTGATGATTTTATCTATGTATGTGGTTCTTTAAGAAGAGAAAATGATGATAATGATGCGATGATTGTTCGTTATAATTATGATTGTACTTATATTGATCAAGTTGTTTATACTGGAAAAGGTATAGAGAGATTTAATAAATTAATTGTTGATGATCAAAATCATTTAGTTGCTATTGGTACTATGGCTACTGCTAGTAAAGCAGGTGGTATTACTGAGTATAATTATGATGGTATTATTGCTAAGTATGATACTGATTTAAAATACATTGATGCTGTCTCTTATGGAGATGATAGAGATGATTATTTTACTGATATAATGTTTGATAAAAAAGAATATGTTGTAGTAGGTTATTCTTTCTATGATGAAGGTAGTTATATGAGTAAGTTTATTCGTTATAGTAAAGCATTAAAAGTATTGGGAGTAGATTCATGAAAATTACATTAATAAGACATGGTGAAACAGAAGAGAATTTTTTATCAAAAGTACAGGGTAGAAGTAATACTTTACTTAATGATACAGGGAGAAGACAGGTTCTCAGATTAAAAAACAAATTGTCTGCTTTAAATTATGATTTGTGTTTTTGTTCTCCACTAATTAGATGTTTAGAGACTGCTATTGTTGTGATTGGTGATAGAGTTGAAATAATTCGTGATGAAAGATTAGTTGAAAGAGAAATGGGTGAACTTGAGGGAAGACCTAAAGAAGAATACAATGCATTTCAATTTTGGAATTATGATAGAAATAGAGCTGATTATGGAATAGAACCAGTACAAGATCTTATAAAAAGATGTGAATCTTTCTTGAATGAAATGAAAGAAAAATATTCTGATAAAAGCATAATTGTTATTACTCATGCTGGTCCTTATAGAGCACTTAGACATTTACTTAGAGGAGATAAATTACAAGGTAATTTACTTGATGGTACTATTGATAATTGCTCTTGTGAAGAATTTGAAATATAAAAAAAAGAACTCTTATGAGTTCTTTTTTATTACTTATTGTAGAATTCAACGATTAATGCTTCATTAATATCTGCATTAAGTTCATTTCTTTCAGGCATTCTAACGTATGTAGCTTCCATTTTTCCTTCATTATAGTTAATGAATTCAACTCTCTTAGTCACTTTAGCAAGAGCTTCTGTAACTACTTTTAAGTTCTTGTCATCTTCTTTTAATGAAATAACATCTCCAGGTTTAACTCTGTATGATGGAATATTTACTTTTTTACCATTTACAGTTACATGTCCGTGATTAACTAATTGTCTAGCTCCACGACGTGAATTTGCAAAACCTATACGATATACTAAGTTATCTAATCTAGATTCTAGTAATCTTAAGAAGTTTTCACCATTAGAACCCTTCATTTTACAAGCTTCATCAAATGTTTTTCTAAATTGTCTTTCATTTATACCATACATGAAACGTACTTTTTGTTTTTCTTTTAATTGATTACCATAATCTGATAATTTTCCTTTACGTTCATTACCGTGTTGTCCTGGTCCGTATGGACGTCTTGCTAATTCTTTACCTGTTTCAGTAATTGAAAAACCAACACGTCTTGCTTGTTTATAGCTTGGTCCTGTATATCTTGACATAATAATTCTCCTTTCCTCTTATTACAAATCTTGAGGAGGTTTGGTCATAAACTAGGGAGTTTTTCTTCTTCTTTCACTAAACAGCATCGCTACTTGATTTGTGATTTGAAAAACACATTAATTTATTCCAAATCCCGCTGTTTCAAGGAATTTGCATTATTAATTATATTTGAATTTTGTTAATATGTCAAGAAATTAATAGGTTTTGAAGGCTATAATACTATTATTTTTGTAAAAATGTAGAAAATTACTGGTTTATTGTGCTAAAATATATATAGAATTGAGGTGAGTATATGCAAGGACAATTTCTTATTATTGGTTCAGTAGTAGCTTTGTGTTTAGTTATTGTTATTGTTATACTTCATTTCGTTAAAAAAGCAGAGGTTAATTATTATAAGAATAAATTAAAAAAATTAGAAATTGCTAGAAATCAGATTGCTTCTACTCCAGTTTTACTTGAATTATCTAAAGTGGAACCAATTATTAAAAATGATAAAATGGAAGAAAAGTATACTGAATGGCAAGATAAATTTAATTTTATTAAAGAAAAAAGACTATCTGTTATTGATGACATGTTAATTGATTTAGATGTTTTTGTTGAAAAAAGAGACTATAAATCTTGTAGAGTAAGAATTGCTAAAACTGAAATAGAAATTTACAAAGTTCGTGAATCAGCAGAACATTTACTTGATGAGATCAAAGATATTACTTTAAGTGAAGCAAAATATCGTTCCATTGTTATAAAATTAAAAAGCAAGTATCGTGAATTAAATAAAGAGTTTAATGATCATAGAGATTTATATGGAGTAATGCAAGAAGCTGTTGAATTGCAGCTTGAAAATATTGAAAAACGCTTTTTAGACTTTGAAAAAGTTATGGAAGCTAATGATTACAATGAAGTAGTACATGTATGCAAAGCTCTTGATAATATGATTGATCATATGGAAATACTTATTAAAGAGCTACCTGATGTTTTATTAATGATTGAGACTGTTATTCCTAATCGTATGAATGAAGTTGAAGCTACTTATAAAGATATGGTTGATAAAGGATTTGTTCTTGATTATTTAAATATTGATTATAATATTGAAGAGTCTAAGAAGAATCTTGAAAGAATAATGGATAAAGTCAAAGTAATTAACCTTGAAGGTTGTATGTTTGATTTAAAAACTATGCTTGAGTATTATGATTCTTTATTTATAGATTTTGAGAAAGAAAGATTATCTAGAAAAGTATATGAAGAGGTTTCTAAAGATTTTGCTAAGAGACTTGATAAAACTAATAAGCTAGTTAGTGATGTATTTGAACAGTTAGATGATATAAAAAGTATGTATGATTTAGAAGAAAAGGATGTTGAAATTATACATGAAGTTAATAAAATATTAGTTGTGATTAATGATGATCATAAGAAAATGGTTCAAAAAGAAGAAGCTAAGTCTTGTCCATATTCTATGTTAAATGAAGAGGTAGAAAGTCTTACTAATCGTTTAGCTAGTATGGAAGAAGATTTTGATCATGCTTTGAAATCATTAGGAAATATGTATGATGATGAAGTTAGAGCACGTGAGCAGCTAGAAGAGATTCAAGAATTCTTAAAGAACTCTAAGAGTCAAGTTCGTACTTATAAATTACCAGTAATATCAGATAATTATTTTGTTCAATTAGAAGAAGCTAATGATGCTATAAATGAAGTAATAAATGAGTTAAATAAAAAACCTATTGTTATTAAAACTTTAAATACGAGAGTTGATACTGCTAGGGATTTAGTATTAAAACTTTATAATACTACTAATGATATGGTTCATAATGCTGAGTTTGCAGAAAGATGTATTATATATTTAAACAGATTTCGTTCACATTATGATGGAGTAGATCAGTGCTTAAATGATGCTGAAGAAAGGTTCTTTAAAGGTGATTATAAAGAGGCACTTGATTATTCAGTTAGAGCTACTTCTTTTGTAGATGATAATACTTATAGAAAGTTGAAGGGATTTTATGAGAAATAATAGAGGTTCAGGTAGATTTGAAATTATTACAGTCATTGTTTTACTTTTAGTTATATTTGCTGTAGGAGCATATATGATTTTAGGTGGAGCTAATAATCAAAAATTTAATACTATGAAAGAAAATGCATGGTCTTTTTCTAAGACAGTTGCTACTAATATAGCTTCTTTCCATTATTCTAATGTTGTTTACTTAGGTGAGGCTATTGATGAAGGTTTATTTAGTAGTATTAAGAATCCTTTTGGTAAAGGGGATTGTGATATTACTGAGTCTAAAGTTGAGACTATTGATGGTAAACCTTATGTTACATTAAAATGTGGTAAATATTTGATTGACCAAGCATCTTTTGAAGATAAAAATAATGTTAGTATTTTGGAAGTGTCTGAATGGACTACTGAAAAACCAAAAGATGCAGATTCAGATAATTTAGAAGAAGTGACAATGTATAACTGTTTAGATGGAGATAAAGAAATATTTGATAATTATTATGAAGAATTATACTTTATTTTTAAATATAATAAAGAATTTGGTACAGATATTTACTTTGCAAGTGATGTTTTAGGTAATGAATGTGAATTAACTTCTAAAACTTTTTATCGTACTCATAAAGTTGTAGAATAAAATAAGTCTTTTGACTTATTTTTTGTTTGATTTTAAATTGAAAAATATTTATAATTAAATTAAAGGAGGATAATATGAAGAAAGGATTTAGAATTTTTGTTTTACTATTAATAGCTTCTTTAGTATTAACTGGTTGTGGAATATCTAATAAAGATAATAATGAGAAAAAGGTAGAAAAAGGTACTAATACTAGTAAATCTGGTACTCTACAAAGAGCATCTCTTGATGAAAAAGTTATTGTTGATAGAGATGGAGTAAAAGTTACTGTAAAAGGTCTTAAATATGAGGATTCATGGGGGCCTAGCATTGGAGTATATGTTGAAAATAATACTAGTAAGAATATTATGGTTCAAACTAGAAGATTTTCTATAAATGGATTTATGATTGATCCTATTTTCTCTGAAGATGTAGCTGCTGGTAAGAAGGCAAATGGAGATATTTCTATTGCAATTGAAGATTTAAGAGTTGCTAATATTAAAGCTATTAAAGATCTTGAGTTTGATATTATTGTTGTTGATGGAGATAGTTGGGATGATATCTTTACTGAATCTGGAATTAAATTACAGACTAATGTTAAAAACTATGAACAATCATATGAAACTAGAGGTTCTTTAGTATTAGATCAGAGTGGTGTAAAAATCTATTTATTAAAACTTAATGATAAGGATAGTTCATTAGGAGCAGATATTTATGTTTATGTCGAAAATAATACAGGACAAGATATAACTATACAAGCTAAAGATGTTTCAATTAACGGATTTATGATTGATCCATCTTTCTATTCTGATGTTTCTGCTGGAAAAAAGAGTTATGAAACCATGACTTTCTTTGAAGATGATTTGAAGGATAATGATATTAAAGATATAAAAGAAATAGAATTAAAATTCCTTGTCTTAAATACTTCAACATATGATACAATTCTTGAAACAGAAGTAAAGAAAATTAATGTTAAATAAAAATAAGTCTTATGACTTATTTTTTTATGGATATTGTTAATTATTTATGATAAAATATGCATGTTGGAGGTGCTCTATGAATCGTGTTATTTTAATTAAATATGGGGAATTATCTACAAAGAAAGGTAATCGTAATTTCTTTATTAATACTTTATATAACTCTGTTAAGAATAAATTAATTGATTATAATGTTAAGATTAATAAAGATAGAGCTCGTATGACTATTATGTTTAATGATAGTGATTTGGATAATATTAAAGGTATTATAGATAAAATATTTGGTATTCATACTTATCATATTGCTTATGTATGTGATTCTACTGAAGATGATATTAAGAATACTGTATTAGAAGTTATTTCTAAAGAAGTTTTTTCTACATTTAAAGTTGATGTTAAAAGAGCTGATAAGTCTTTTCCTATTCATAGTCAAGATTTTAATAGAGTACTTGGTGGATTACTATTAAAGAATATTCCTAATATTAAAGTTGATGTTCATAATCCTGATTTATTAATTAATGTTGAGATTAGAGAAAAACATACATATATTTATTACAATACATATTTGGGTTGTGGTGGTTATCCTATTGGAACTCAAGCTAGAGGGATGCTAATGCTTAGTGGAGGAATTGATTCTCCTGTTGCTGGATATCTGGCTATGAAAAGGGGTGTTGAACTTGATGCTGTATACTTTGAAGCAATTCCTCATACTAGTTTAGAAGCTCGTGAGAAAGTTATTACTCTTTGTCGCAAATTATCTAGTTATACTGATAAAATTAATCTTCATATTATTAATTTTACTCCTATACAAGAAAGTATTTATAAATATTGTAGAGATGACTATTGCATTACAATAATGCGTAGAATGATGTATCGTATTATGGAAAAAATTGCTAAGAGTCATAAGGCTTATGCAATTATTAATGGAGAAAGTGTTGGACAGGTTGCTAGTCAGACATTAACTAGTATGTCTGTTATTAATAGTGTTACTAATATGCCTATTATTAGACCTGTTGCTTGTTTAGATAAATTAGAGATAATGGATATTGCTCGTAAGATTGATACTTATGAAACTAGTATTCTTCCTTATGAAGATTGTTGTACTGTGTTTGTTCCTAAACATCCAGTTATTAATCCTAAAGAAGAAGTTGCAATTATTGAGGAAAATAAATTTGATTATTTATCTATGCTTGATGAGGCTGTTAATTCTATGAATACTATTGTTATTACTGATGAAAAAGATTTTAATGACTTGTTATAGATATTGACTATTATGTAGAATTTTGATATTTTATTTTTGTTGAAAGAGAGGGAATTATATGAAGTTTTTATGTGTAAATGCTGGTAGTAGTTCTTTAAAATTTCAATTGTTTGAAATGCCTGAAGAAAAAGTAATAATCAGTGGTTATATTGAAAAAATTGGTTTTGAGGATTCTTTTTGGAATACTAAGATCAATGGTGAAAAAATTAAGGGAGAAAAGTATTTAAAAAATCATACTGAAGCTGTAGATGTTATGCTTGATGAGTTAATTAAACATAAAGCTGTTGAAAGTTTAGATGAAATTAAAGGTGTAGGACATAGAGTTTTACATGGAGGAGAAAAATATAGTGATTCTGTATTAATTGATGATACAGTAGTACAAGATATTAAAGATTTAACTAAATTAGGTCCTCTACATCATCCTGGAAATTTAGCTGGTATAGAAGCTATGCAAAAGGCTCTTCCTGGAGTACCTAATGTTGCAGTATTTGATACAGCTTTTCATCAAACTATGCCTCCAGTAAATTATATGTATCCAGTACCTTATGAATGGTATGAAAAATATGGTGTTCGTAAATATGGATTTCATGGAACTAGTCATAAGTATATTACTGAAACTATGAAGAATATGTTGGGTAAGGACGACGTTAACTTAATAATATGTCATGTTGGTAGTGGTGCTTCTATTAGTTGTATTAAGGATGGTAAATGTTTTGATACTACTATGGGTCTTACTCCACTTGATGGTTTAATGATGGGTACTCGTTGTGGTTCTATTGATCCATCTATTATTGAATATGTTTGTAAGGAATCTGGTAAAGATGTTTCTGAAATTACTAATGATTTAAATAAGAAGAGTGGTCTTTTAGGTATATGTGGATTTAATGATAATAGAGATGTTGAAAAAGCTATTGCTGAGGGTGATGAAAGAGCAAAGCTTGCTCTTGATATGTATGTTGATATTATCAATAGATTTATTGCTGAATATTATATAGAATTAGATGGTAAAGTTGATGCTATGGTTATGACTGCTGGAGTACTTGAAAATGGTTCTGAAACTAGAGAGGCTATTTTATCTAAATTAAAACCATTGGGTGTTGAAGTAGATAGTGAAGCTAATAGTAAGATTGCAGGATTTAAAGATGTTCATGAAGGTATTATTACTACTGAAAAATCAAGTTTCCCTGTATATGTAATTCCTACTAATGAAGAAATTATGATTATTAGAGATACTTATAAAATTGTATGTGAATAAAAAAGCTCAATGAGCTTTTTTTGTTGTAAATTTACGGTTTCTTTTGTTGGTTAAGTTGACTTTATAAATATTAAATTGTTTAATGATTATAGTAGGTGAAGGGTATGTCAATATTATTTATTGCTGCGATAGCTCCCGTAGTTGCATTATGTTTTTATATATATTCTAAAGATAGGAATAAAGAACCTAAAAACTTATTAACATCAGTTTTTGTATTAGGGGTTATTTCCGTTATACCGGTTTTAATATGTGAAGTAATTTTTGATTTTATATTTCCAATGGATGCTAATAGGGGATTTATACATATTTTTATATCTGTATTCTTTGGAGTTGCTTTAATTGAAGAGTTTTTTAAGTGGTTAGTTATTAAATTATTAGCATATAATAGTAAAGATTTTGATGAGATTTTTGATATTATAGTTTATTCTGTATTTGCTTCTTTGGGTTTTGCTTGTATAGAAAACGTTATGTATGTTTATCAATATGGTTTTGGTAATGCTATAATGAGGGCAGTACTTGCTGTACCTGGACATGCTTGTTTTGCAGTTGCTATGGGTTATTTTTTATCAAAAGCTAAAGTAGCAGAGATTAGTGATAATAATATTTTATATAGACGTAATATTGCCTTTAGTTTTATAGTTCCTATATTATTGCATACATTTTATGATGCATTAATCTTTAATGCTAGTTCTACTACATATATAGGATTATTTGTTGAATTAGTACCATTTTTTACATTTTATATTTCTATGGTTGTTATATGTTTTATTACTGTTAATAAGACTGCTAAGGTACAACAGAATCTTACTAATAATTTAAATACTGGTGTTATTGCTAGAAATGAGCAAGGTGTTTTATACTATAAACCTGTATCTACTGAATCTAATAAAGTTATTAATTATTGCCCTATATGTGGAAGACGTAATAGGGGAGGTAATTTTTGTGCAGGATGTGGTTTTAAGTTGAAATAGAAAGTAGTTTTACTACTTTTTTTATTATGCTTTTTATAGTATAATATTAGTATATTTAAGGAAAGAGGGATAGAGATGAAAATTATTTCTATAAATGCAGGAAGTAGTTCCTTAAAATTTAGTTTATATGAAATGAATGATGAGAGTGTATTAATTTCAGGTACTTTTGAAAGAATTGGATCTGATGGTAGTAATTATACTCTTAAATATAATGGACAAAGAATAACTGAGGAGTTACCTCTTAATAATCATACTGATGCTGTTAAAATATTACTTGATAAATTGGTTGCTTTAGAAGTAATTCGTTCCTTAGATGAAATTAAAGGTGTAGGACATAGAATAGTTCATGGTGGAAGTAAGTATTCTGAATCAGTATTTGTTACTAATCAAGTAATGGAAGACATTGAAGAGTTTAAAGATTTTGCTCCATTACATAATCCTGCTCATTTACTTGGAATAAAAGCTTTTAAAGAAGCTTTACCTGATGTTCCAATGGTTGTTGTATTTGATACTGCATTTCATCAAAGTATGGATGAAGTTACATATTTATATCCTGTTCCTTATCATTGGAATAAAGATTATGGAGTTCGTAAATATGGAGCTCATGGTACTAGTCATCGTTATATTACTGATTGTTGTAAAGATCTTATTAAAAAAGATAATTTTAAATTAATTAGTTGTCATATTGGTAATGGTGGATCAATTACAGCAATTAAAGATATGAAATGTGTTGATACTAGTATGGGGTTTACTCCTCTTGCTGGTATTATGATGGGTACTAGATCTGGTGATGTTGATCCTTCAATTATTCCATATATTATGGAAAAAGAAGGCAAAAATGCTAGTGAAGTAATTGATGATTTAAATAAAAATAGTGGCGTATATGGAATGAGTGAATATAGTCATGATTTACGTGATATAGTTTCAGAGTGTGAAAAAGGAAATGAAAAAGCTATACTTGCTAAGAATAAATATGTTCAAAGAATAGTTGATTATATAGCTCAGTATTATGTTTTACTTGAAGGTTGTGATATTATAGTATTTACTGCCGGAGTTGGTGAAAATAATTCTGTAATACGAAAAGAAGTTTGCGAGAAGTTAGCTTGCTTAGGAGTAGACATTGATTTAGATAAAAATGGTGTTAGAGGAGAGATTGCTAAGATTAGTTCTGATCAATCAAAGATAGATGTATATGTTATACCTACTGATGAAGAACTAATGATTGCTAGAGATACATTAAATTTAATAAAGAATAGATAGGAAATGATTCATGTATAATGAAATAGTTAATAAAATTAAAGAGTATGATACAATTGTTATTGCAAGACATATTGGTGTTGATCCTGATGCATTATGCAGTCAGCTTGCTTTAAGAGATTCTATTAGATTAACTTATCCAAATAAGAAAGTTCTTGCAATTGGAACAGGTAGTAGTAAGTTTCTTAATATTGGAAGACTTGATAAAATAGAAAAAGTTGAAAATGCCTTATTAATTGTTACTGATACTCCTGATTTAAAAAGAGTAGATAGTCTTGATTTTTCTCAAGGATCTTACTCTATAAAAATAGATCATCATCCTTTTATTGAAAAGTTTTGTGATTTAGAATTAATTGATGATAGAAAGTCTTCTGCTTGTGAAATTATTATGAATATGATTTTTTCTACTGAATTACAATGTGATGAATCTATAGCAGAATTATTATATATGGGAATTGTATCTGATTCTAATCGTTTCTTATTTAGTACTTGTAATTCTGATACTTTTTTAGCAGTATCTAAATTATTAGATTTATATCCTATTGATTTAAGTAAAGCTTATGAAAAGCTTTACTTAAGGCCTTTAAGTGAAGTTAGACTAGAAGGATATATATCATTAAATATGAAAATTACACAAAACTATTTAGGATATGTTATTATAAATGATGAAGTAATTAATCAATTTGGAGTTGATAGTGCTTCTCCTGGAAATATGATTAATGACTTTAATTATATAAAAGAAGTAATTGTTTGGGCTACAATTACCGAGGATAGAAAGAATGATCAATATCGTATATCTATTCGTTCTAGAGGTCCTGAAGTAAATAAAATTGTAGAACTTCATAATGGTGGTGGGCATAAATATGCTTGTGGAGCTAAAGTTAAAACATTGGATGAAGCTTTGGCTATTATGAAGGATTTAGATAATCTATTAAGTGAATATAATTCGTAGAAGGTGATTATATGGTTATAAAAGAAGCTGCTTTAGATATTATTGCAACTAGAAGGAGTCAATATCCAGATGAAGGTAAACCAGAGTTTTTACTTGTTGGAAGAAGTAATGTTGGTAAGAGTAGTTTTATTAATTCTATTTTATCTCGTAATAATTTAGCTTATATTTCTTCTAAGCCTGGAAAAACTCAAACTCTAAATTTCTATATTATTAATAATAATTTTTATCTTATTGATGTACCTGGATATGGATATGCAAATGTAGATAAAAAAACACAATCAAAATTTGGTATGATGATTGAAGAATATTTAGAGAAGAGAGATGAATTAAAAAGAGTATTCTTGCTTATTGATTTTCGTCATTTACCTACTGAAGATGATTTGTTAATGTATAATTTTTTAAAGTATTATAATCTTCCTGTTACTGTTATAGCTACTAAAGCAGATAAAGTAGGAGGAAGTAAAAAAGAAAAGAATTTAAAGGATATACTACGTGCTATGGATTTGGCTGTAGGGGATGACTTAGTAGTATTTTCTAGTATTACTAAGTTGGGTGTAAAAGAGGTTTTACAAAAGATTGATGATATTATTCATGAATAATTAAGAAGGTGATTTTCTTGAATTCAAGAAGAAAGTTTGTATTAGTATTTTGTTTTATATTAATTGATGCTTTTCTATTAATAGGTTTTTTAGTTGTTCGTGATGCAACTTCTATTAATAAATTAAAGAAAGAAATTAATGAATTAACTAAACTTAATGTTACTTCTGATAGATATAATCGTAAGTTACAAACAACTGGGAAGTATGCTATTGTAGAAGAATCTATTAAAGATTATTTAGATTCTTATGCGTTAGAAGTACAAAGTGTTAATGAAAAAATTCATGATCCTAAATTATCTAAAATATTATCTTATGATAATTATTTAGAAGATGGTCCTGATTTTAAGAATTCTGTTGCATATTTGGAAGAGTCTAAAGATGAGTTTAATACTCAGATAGACGAATTGCTATATGCTTTGGAAGAAGATCAGATTATGAATAATATTTATGAACGTACTGATGATGATTATTATGTTTCTCTTTATCAAGATTTAATGTTTGATGATAGTATGAATGGTGAATTACAACAATCAAGAGATTTATTCCAAAAGACACGTACTAAGGTTAATGAAGTTTATGATGTTAGTTTAAGTGTACTCAATTTTTTAACAACATATAATGATTCATGGGAATTAGAGGATGGTCAAATTAAATTTAAATCTCAAGATTTATGTGATTATTACAATAGTTTGATTACTAAAGTACAAGTAAAAAAAGATGCTTAGGCATCTTTTTTAATTTCAATACTACTTTTAATTATTATATCTATATCTTTTAAGCATGCATCATTTGATTGATTTGAAGAGAATGAAAAATCATATATATTATTATCTATCTTTGTAATGTAGAAATATTTTGTTGTATTATTATTAGTAATTGCTTGCTTTATCCAATTAATATCATTATATGATTCTTCCATTATTTCTGATTGTTCATAATTACTATAACTATTTATTTTGCTTATTAAGTATTCTTCTGGATTAGTATTACTTTGTTCTGTAGATATTGATATATAACATCTATTATTATCTATTACATCTGTATATGTTATATATGTAGGATACTTTATTTTTAATTCTGCAGTTTTTGGTATTATATATGTTATATTTCCAATAGTATTATCTTGTTTATTATTATTATATTTGGTAGCATTATTATTACTTATTAGTATTGTTATTGCTAAATAAAAAAGTATTATTATAAATATTATTAATCTTATTGATATTGTTCCACCTTTTTTATTGCATTCTTCTAATAATTCAGTAGAAGTAAAATCTTGATTTTGTTTTTTTATTAATTCTACTCGTTTATCTACTTCCGATAAGTATAGTTTATTAAACTTAAATGCTAGAACTAGATTAATTACTATTCTTAAAAATATACTAGTATTTTCTTGAATATAAATATAACTACATAAATATATGATTAATAATAGTATTCCTTGAGTCCACAGTTTTCTATATATGCAGTAGAATGGTCCAAATATCATAGCAACAATTGAAAATGATTGATTGAACAAATCATGATTTTTATTAATAAGTGCTTTTTTATAATCTTCTTCACTTACTACTTGTTTTATTATTGTCTTACTATAATTATTACTGTAGTTGTATTGCTCTTGATGAGTATCATTATGATCTTCTTTGTCTATTATTCTCTCTTTTATATCTTTTGTTTCATTAATTGGTTTTTTATATGAAAAAGAACTCCAGGATTTTTTCTTTCTACTGGAGTCTAATTTAATTCCACATCTTCTACAGTATTCTGCATCATCTTTTAAATCAGTATGACATTTTGGACAGAACATTTTTTAACCTCTCTTTGGTGTGATTTGTTTTTCTATAATATTAATATGACATGAGTCTGATTCTTTTGCTCTAATCAATTCTATATCTTCTTCTACTATTTCTTCATATACTTCTTTATTAACAAGAATTTTATGAGGATTTTCAATATAGAATCCTAATTCATCTAAAATATTTTTGGATACATAAAATTGTCCTTTATTATTACATATTATGACATCATATGTTTTCTTTTCTACAGGATATATGCTAATAATAATTATTTTTTTATCTTTAATTGCTTCAAGATCTTCTATCTTTGTTTCATAACATGTTTTGTTTAGTATAGTAATTGGTTCTTGATCTTCAGATGTTTTAAATGGAGCATATAATTTATTTGTCTTCTTATCTTTATAAATAATCACATTTTCAATTTCATTATTATTATATGCAATATTTGGATTATTAATTAATTCATTTAATTGTTCTTTTGTTTTATTAAGTTCATTTTGAAGAATACTATTATCAATATTTTCTATTTTATTATCTGATGCATTATCTTCATCATTATTAATTAATAATTCTAATTGTTCTTTTGTTTTATTAAGTTCGTTTTGAAGAAGAGTATCTTTATCAGATTTTTTTGTTTTATTACTATTTGATACTTTTTCTTCATCATTATTAATTAATAATTCTAATTGTTCTTTTATTTTATTAATTTCGTTTTGAAGAAGAGTATCTTTATCAGATTTTTCTGTTTTATTACTATTTGATACTTTTTCTTCATTGTTATTAACTAATAATTCTAATTGTTCTTTTGTTTTATTAAGCTCTTTCTCAATAGAGTCAGGTGAAATTCTTATTATTTGTTCTACTCCTCTATAATCTGTTTTACTTTCTAATTCTTTTAATTGTTCATCTGTTAGAGAATAGCAGTTTTTATTATTAATAATCTTTGGCGTTCCTTCAATTTCAATTTCATTTTTTCTTGCTAATTCAAATATTTCTCGTTTGATATATTTTTTATTTGTTTCATAATCTAAGAAATATATGAATAAATGGTTAGCTGGTTTTACTTCATCATCTAATGATATTTCTTCATATTTTCTTTTTAATGCTATTTTTTCGTTTTTAGTTTTTTCTTCAATCTTATTAATATCTTCTTCAGTAACATTACAATATGTAAAATTATTAATTATTCTTTTAGATATTGGTTCTATTTCATACTTTTCACATGTACTATCTGATATATATAGTTTATTATCATGTTTTGTATCTTTATATACAGTGAATGAAAGAACTAATTGTAGATCAAATAATGAAATATAGTTTGGCATTAATCTTGTTTCTTCATGTGATGATTGCTCATTTATACTTTCAACATCTTGTTCATTAACTTTGTAACAATTAATCCCTTTTATTTCTTTTTGTTCTTCTTTTCTGCCTACATTATAAGTATTACAAATACTATCTGGAACATATAATCCAGTAGATGTTTTATATACATTATATATTGCTGTATTTACCATATTCTTTCATCCCTCTTTATTCTATTTCTTTTTAGATATTTTCTACTATATCTTATTATATAATAAAAAAGACTAAATAAATAGTCTTTTTTTTATTTTTTTTATTTTTGTTTTCCTAAATTGTTACACATTTTATTAAATTCTTCCATTGAAATAAGGCCTTTATTTAATCTATCTTGTAACATGGCGAAAGATTTATCTTTCATTTCTGATTTACTCATTACATCAGTGTGTTGCATTGCTCTGTTTTTTTCTCTCATCATATCTGAATCTAAAAAGCTTGTTTGATTATCATTATCTTGATTATTTAAAAATGTATTTTGATTATGGTTTAAATTTGTATTATTTCCTATTATCATTCTTCTTCCCCATTTCTATTTTTAAATTGAAGGATTATTGGTGTTCCTTCTAAGTCAAAATTATCTCTTATTTTATTTTCTAGATATCTTTCATATGAGAAATGTACTAAACCTTTGCTGTTTACTCTGAAAGTAAATTTTGGTGGTTTTGTACCGGTTTGAGATACAAAATAAATTTTCAATCTCTTTCCTTTATATGATGGTGGAATATTCAATTGATAGGCATCTTGTATTACTTCATTTAAAATGCTTGTTTTTACTTCTCTATTAATGTTTTCATTTACTTTTACTATTTCTGGCATTAATGTATGTATTCTTTTTTTAGTTAAAGCACTTAAAAATACAATTGGTGCATATGGGGCAAATTGAAATTCTGCTCTCATTTCTTTTTCAAACTCTTGAATAGTTTTATCTTTTACTGTATCCCATTTGTTTACTACAAATATTAATCCTTTTCCTCTTTCAATAGCATATCCAGCTATATGTTTATCATGTTCCATTATTCCTTCCTCAGCATTTATTACTACTAAACATATATCTGATCTGTCTATTGATTTTAATGATCTAAACAAACTATATTTTTCTATACTTTCAAATACTTTTCCTTTTTTTCTCATTCCAGCGGTATCTATTACAACATATTCTTCGTTATTATATTTTAATACTGAGTCTATTGAGTCACGTGTAGTACCTGCGATATTTGAAACAACTACTCTTTCTTCATTTAGAAGAGCATTTGTTAAAGAACTCTTACCCACATTAGGTCTTCCTATGATTGAAAATTTAACTCTAGTATCTTCTACTTCCTCTTGTTCTTTAAAATTATTTGTTATAGCATCCATTAATTCAATATAACCAGTATTATGAATACCACTTATAGGAATATATGTATCAAATCCCAATTCATAGAAGTCATATATATTATTTTGTGCCTCTTTAACGTCCATTTTATTGATTGCTACTATTACTTTTTTATCTGTTTTGCGAAGAATATCTCTTACTATTAAGTCGTTTGCTGTTAAACCTTCTTTGCCATCTACTATAAATACTACGATGTCTGCTTCATTAATAGCTATTTCTGCTTGCATTTTTATTTCTGTATTAAAATCCATTTTTGTAGCATCTATTCCACCTGTATCTATTAAATAGAATTTTTTTCTATTATATGTTGCTTCTTGATAGATTCTATCTCTTGTCACACCGGGAATATCTTCAATAATTGAAACTTGTTTTCCCACGATTTTATTAAATAAAGTAGATTTTCCAACATTAGGTCTTCCTACTAATGCGACTGTTGGTAGTTTCATAATATCCCCTCCAATTCACGTTTAGTATAGCATATTATTGTAAAGTTTTAAAGATTTTTTCTTTTGGTATACATTAGGTTATAAATAATGCTATAATTATAATGAGAAGGTGGTAAGATGTCTAATAAAGATAATAATATTAAGTGGTATGAAAGTGGGAATGTAATTACTTCTTTCATTATTATTACAATTTTGGCTACTATTTTCTGTAGTCAATCATTTGCAGTTATAGGTGCTGGAGATTTTTCTATTTTTACAAGTGTTATTAATCATAATTCTTTGTATTTAATTGTACTTATATACTTTGTTTTATTAAAAACTAATTTTGGTAAAAGATATTTTAATTATCTAAATGTATTTTTAGTATTTCTATATTTAATATCTAGTGTTACATCTGCTTTAACATTAATTCAATCATTTTCATTAGATACTATTTTGGGATTTTTAAAAGATATAGTTATTTTATTATACTTATCTCATACTATGTTTAGAGATACTCATATTTGGAAAGAATATAAACTTGGAAGATCTCCATTTAATGAAATAAAAAATGATAGTTATTACTATGCTTTACTAGTATTAGTAGTATTTGGATTAGTTGTTAATCTTATTTCTACTGTTGTAATTAGTGGATTATTTATTTCTATACTTGATGCTTTATATTTATTGTTATTTGGAAGATATATATATCTATATAGAGATTATTTAGATTATCATGAATTAGATTCTAATAATGATGGTAATTTTGATAATATTAAAGAGAGTATTACAAATAATATTAATGAAGTTCTTGATAAGACAGAAATTGATGACAAAATAGTAGAAGCTGCTGGAAAAGTTAAAAAAGCTACTAAGGAAGCACTTGATAAAACAGAAATTGATGACAAAATAGTAGATACTGCTAAAAAAGCAAAAAGTAAAATTACTAAGAAGACTGATAAGAAAGGGGAGAGTAAATAATGGATTTATTTGATGAGATTAGTAAAGCTAAGAAAGATTTTCCTAAGGAAAAAGTTATTACTGATGAGTTTAATAAGCGTACTTTCAACTTTTATCAGATATTTGCGATTACATTATTTGTATTATTGTTTGTTTTAGGTATCTTTTTAGGTAACTTATTTTCTACTTGTCAGGCTTCGTCATACTTTTATTCTGATGAATGTTTAGTAACAGAATTTAACTTTTCTGTTATGATTGGAGTATGGTTTGTAGGATTTTTGGTGTCAACTTTTATCTATGCAATCGGTCAAATAATTGAATTGTTAAAGGATATTGACGAAAAACTTACTAAATTTAAGGCTTAAATATTGATTTTTCCAATAATTCGTGATAATTTTAATATGTAAGCATAACATGCTTAGTAAATTTATGGGAGGTATAATACTATGAAAAAAGTTGAATTAGTAGAGGCAGTTGCTAAAGAAACTGGATTAACTAAAGCTGATTCTACAAGAGCTATTGATGCTACTTTTGCTGCTATTACAGGAGCACTTAAAAAAGGAGATAAAGTTCCTCTAGTTGGATTTGGTACTTTCGCAGTATCTAAGAGAGCTGCTCGTGAAGGACGTAACCCAAGAACTGGTGAAACTGTTAAAATAGCTGCTAGAAAAGCTGTTACTTTCAAAGCAGGATCTGCTTTAAAAGATGCTGTAAACTAAGATAGTTTATAAAAAAAGAACCTTTATAAAGGTTCTTTTCTTTTACTTTTATGATATAATTTGTTTAGGTGGTGATTCGATGCTAGATATTGCTTTAAAACTACTTAAAGATTTTACTGATAATTCTTATAAAGCATATATCGTTGGAGGTTTTGTTAGAGACTATGTCCTTGGAATTGAATCTAGTGATATTGATATAACTACAAATGCTACTCCTAAAGAGATTAAGGAGTTATTTGTAGATAGTTGTATGCCTAATGATGATTACGGTTCTGTTATTGTAATTATGAAAGGTATCAGATTTGATATAACTACTTTTCGTGAGGAAAAGGATTATGAGGATCATCGTAAACCGAGTATGATTCAATATATTGATGATTTATATCCTGATTTGCTTAGAAGAGACTTTACTATTAATACTTTATGTATGGATGATAAAGGTAATATTATTGATAATTTGGGTGGATTAGAAGATATTAAAAATCGTGTTATTCATACTGTGGGGGATGCTGTTGATAAGTTTAGTGAAGATAGTCTTCGTATTTTAAGAGCTGTTCGTTTTGCTACTATATTAGATTTTAAATTGAGTGATGATGTTATTAACGCTATAAAAGAAACAAAGTCTTATGTTAAAGAATTATCTTATACTCGTAAAAAAGAAGAATTAGATAAAATATTTAATAGCCCTAATAGAGATAAAGGTATACAATTACTTATTGATCTTGAATTAGATAAAGAGCTTGAATTAAATAATTTATCTGATGCTTTAGGATTAGAGGTTGATTCTTCTATTGGAGTTTGGAGTATACTGGATGTTCCTAAAAAATATCCTTTTCATAAGAGTGAGTTATATATTTTAAAACAAGTTCGCAAAGCAAAAGACCTTAATAATCTTGATCCTGTTACTTTATATACATATGGTTTATACGTTAATAGTTGTGCAGGAAGGATGAAAGGTATTGATATTAAGAATATTACTGAGAGTTATATCAACTTAGTAATTCATAGTAGAGATGAGATTGATATTGATTCTAATACTATTATGGAGACTTTAGATAAAAAACCTGGAAAATATATTAAAGAAGTATATGATGATATTGAAAGAGAAATTCTTTATAGGAGACTAGAAAATAATAGAAATAAAATTTGTGATTATATCATAAAAAAATATAAGGGGTGACTTATGAAAAAAGTATTTATATTAATTATTTTATTTTTAATAATGGTAATTGGAGTACCTGTTTTTGCTGCGCAGTATCATAAAAATGACCTTATTGCAGCGAGTGAAACGGCTACTGTTGATACAGATAGTTTTACTTATACTGATTTTACATACAGTCCAACTGTTCCTGGAAAAAAGTTTGGTAGATTTAGTTTTAAATCAATTACTAATAAAGGAGAGAAGTCTGCTCCTGTTAGTGTTGATATATTATTGTTTAATTCTGAGAAGAAAAATATTGGTTTTGTAACATATTGTACTGATGAAGACCCTTCTGGAGATTATTCTCATTTTAAGTTAGGGGCAGGAAAGACAACAGCATTTTATATTAATGTTGCTGATCGTTATTTTGTTGGGGATGCTGGACCTGCTGATGTTGCATATTATGCTGTATTAGATGATAATCCTTATTGTCATGTTGGAGGATATGATAAGTATGCTGGTCTTACTATAGAACAGATATCTAGTGGATCAGTTGTTATGAAAGATAGTGAGGGTAATTCTTTTACATTTAATCAAGATATATTTAATTTTGTTAATAATGCGGCTTTTATACTTGTTGTAATTTATATTGTTGGTGGTTTGGCTGCTTTAATAATTCAAGGTTTAATATTAAATGCTTTAAATAAAAGAATGTTTGCAACTACTACATCTCTTGCTTATATTCCTATAGCTAATAGTTATTTGGCTGTTAAACTAGCTTTTGGTAGTTCTATAGCTAAAATATATATAATTGCTTTCTTTGTATGCATTCCTTTATCATTAATTAAAATATTTGTAATCATTTCACTTTTAATTTCTTTTATTGGATTTATTGCATTTATTATTGATATTATTAAACTTATTACAAAGAAATATGATTTATGTTATTTTGAGCCTTTTCAAAATAATACTAATGTTGCAGTAGGTGGAGGTTTTAAATTAGATAGTAGAGCTAAAGAAGAGACTGTTTATACAGATACTCCTGTAGCAGATGCTAATAATAGTTCTTTGCTTGAAGAAGAAGAGAAAATTGATTTAAGTTATAGTGATTCTGATACTAATAATAGTTCATTAAATAGTGAAGAAAAAGTTGACTTAGGTTATGATAATAATATTCCTACTGATGGTTTTATGGATAGTCAGAATATTGATAGTAATCAATCTGGATTTGATATGAGTGACTTTTCTAATTTTTCTGATAATTCATTACCTGATAGTGAATCTAAAGGCGAAAATAAAGATAAAAAAGAAGGAGAATCTGATCTTGTGAATCTATTTAAGTAGATTCTCTTTTTTTGCTTTAAAAATAGTAATGTGATAAACTATATTTAGATTTGGAGGCGATAGGTGTGAAGAGTTCTAAATTAATTGAAATATTTAAGGATGGAAATATTGTTGTACCTATGTATTTGCTTAAGAATTATAAGAAAATGAAATTAAAATTAGATGAATTTGTTTTTTTAATATATTTATATAATCAAGGTGATAGATTTGTTTTTGATCCTAACTCTTTTGCTGAACAGTTAAATATGGATTTAAAGGATATTATGAATTTAACTAGTAGTCTTACTGATAAAGGGTTTATGACTGTAGAAGTATTAAAAAATGAAAAAGGTTTTATGGAAGAAGTTGTTATTTTAGATAATTTTTATAATAAATTAAAAATGTATATGATTGATGAAATTAATCAAAATGAATCTAAAGAGATAGAGAATTCTTCTATATATGAATTAATTGAGAAAGAGTTTGGTAGAACTTTAAGTTCTATAGAATATGAAATTATTAAGGCGTGGCTTGAGAATGGTTTTAGTGAAGAACTTATAAAGGAAGCTGTTAAAGAAGCTGTGCTTAATGGTGTTTCTAATTTAAAATATATTGATAAAATACTATATGAATGGGGTAAAAAAGGTATTAAGACAGTTAAAGATGTTGATGAGAACCGTAAAAAGAGAAAAGCTTCTTTAGATAAACAAAAGGAATTAGATGGGGATATTGATTTAGGTATTATGGATTGGGATTGGTTTGATGAAGACGAATAATATTAGTTTTTATCTAGATGAATTGTTTCCTAATCCTAAATGTGAATTAATATATCATAATGATTATGAATTATTAATTGCTATTGTTTTGAGTGCTCAAACTACTGATAAAAGGGTTAATATTGTTACTCCTTTATTGTTTGATAAATATAAAGACCTTGAAGCATTAAAAAAAGCCTCTTTAAAGGACTTAGAAGAGATACTTAGACCAATTGGGTCTTTTCATAAAAAAGCTTCTTATATTAAGGATATAGCTACTATAATAGTAGATGAATATGGAAGTGTTGTTCCTAGAGATAGAGAATTATTATTAAAACTTCCTGGAGTTGGTAGAAAGACTATTAATGTATTTTTAAGTGAATATTATAATGAAGCTGCTATAGGAGTAGATACTCATGTTGAAAGAGTATCTAAAAGATTAGGTATTGCTAAGAATAAAGATGATGTATTAATAATAGAAAAGAAGTTAATGAAATATTTTCCCAAAGAAGAATGGGGCAGAAGACATTTACAATTAGTACTATTTGGTAGATATTATTGTAAGGCTATTAAACCGGAATGTTATAGCTGTAAACTAATTGATAATTGTTTAGAGAAGAAAAAAAATATTCGTTCATAAGAACGAATATTTTTATTTACATGTATTTGTTATTGGATCATATGTTTTACCACTATCATTACATTCACATGTTTTTTTAGCAACATTATATGATGCATCTGCTGGACAGGTAATTGTTGGTTCTGGTTCTGGTTCTTTCAATACTGTTTCGGCAGCTTGACTTTGAACATCAGTATAATTCTTATATGTTGCAATTACTTTATATGTTCCATAAACACTTCCTCCTGGAGTAAATGAATATGATGTTTTATCTGTCCAATCAACAAATTGATTATCTTTAAAAATACTGTATCCCCATCTACCATGTGCTGGATTTGCTAAGATACTAGGATCAACTGCATTCCATGATAGAGATACTCTATTACCTTGATTTGTTGCTCTAAAGTTTCCAGGGGCTGGCAATTTATAATTTGATGTATCATATTCTGTTGGTTCATATCCTTTTTTGAAGAATTCATAGATACCACCTGATCCTGGAACTGCTAGTTTAGCAGGATTACTTCCTGGAGCTACTCCTATACTTACAACACTTGATGGTTGTACGAATGCTGATCTATTAGCTTCCATAGCACCTGATGATACATAAGCATTAAATAAATGATCTTTTGCAATTGTTGCTGGAATATTATGTAAGATATAACCTTGTTGAATTTGTTCTTTTGTTAGACTATCATATCCATACCACATACCAATAACTGTTTTAGTAGAATATCCTACTACCCATGAGTCTCTTACTGCATCCCATGGCATATCGTAATTATCCATTGTTACATCATCATAGTTTGTAGTACCTGTTTTACAAGCAACATTACTTGGAGTTCCACCACTTAGTGTTACATTTTGTAATACACTTGAAATCATAAATGCTGTGGCATCAGACATTACTTGTCTTCTTGCTGGTTTGAATTCAACTTCTTCTTTTGATTGTCTATATATTATTTTGTTAACTGCATGAGGTTCATTATAATATCCTCCATTTGAGAATGCTGCATATGCTGCTGCCATTTGTAATGGAGATACTCCAGTGAAGGCTCCTATAGCATGTGCTTCATGGATATTATATGGTTCATGTGTATCATTATCATCTTTATCATTAACACATTTCTTATTACTTAAATTGTATGTATAACCTTTAGCACATATTTCTGGTTCAATTCCTAGATTAGTAACAAATTCTCTAATCTTAGCATTATCTACTTGTTGGAATGCTTTTAAGGCTGGGATATTACGTGATTGAGATAACGCTGTTCTTAATGTAATAGTACCGAAATATCCACCATCCCAGTTTTTAATTGATCTACCATTTGAATATGAATATGGTGAATCATCAAACAACTGATATGTTGACCAGTTATTATATTCAATACCTGGACCATAATCGAATAATGGTTTTGCAGTAGATCCAGGCTGTCTTCTAATATCTGTTGCAAAGTTAAATTGATCGATTGTTCCATTACTTCTTGAACGTGTATTTCTACCATTTCCGATTGCCCAAACCTTACCTGTTTCTGAATCTAGAACTGCAACTCCAGATTGTACTAAATCATCTTTCCATTCATATGTTTCTCCATTTAATACAGCGTTTACTCCATTTTGTCTTCCTCTATCTAAGTTAGTATATACAAGTAATGGTGTTGTATATGGATTAACTCCGAATCTATCTTTTAACTCATCTACTACGTAATCAATATATCCTTGATAGATATTTTCTGATGCGTAAGAAGCGTTTGCTGTTAAAGTTTCCACTGGAATTTTATTAGCCATTTCTTCTTCTTCTTTGGTAATATATCCATGTTTTCTCATTAGTTTAAGTACTGTTGCACGTCTTGATGCTGCATTTTCAGGATTTGTTGTTGGTTTAAAAGCATTTGGAGATTTAAACATACCTGCAAGGATTGCTGCTTCACTTAAGTTTAAATCTGTAACACTCTTACCAAAGTATGCAACTGATGCTTCTTGTACTCCATAGGTATTTCCACCTAAGAAGTGGTTATTAACATAATACTCAATTATTTCTTCTTTAGAATATTCTTTTTCTAGTTTAAATACTGCTAAATAAATATCTTCAAACTTACGAGTAATTCCTTCTATTCCTGAAGTTTTTTCTCCATATTTATCAGTAAAACTATTTTTAACAACTTGCATTGTTAGAGTTGAAGCTCCACCGGCTCCAGAGTTACCTGATACTTGACCAATAAAAGCTTTTAAGAAACGAGGGGCATCGAAACCATTATGTTGATAGAATCTAGCATCTTCTGTAGCAATTATTGCATCTACTAGTACTTCTGGTAGTTGTTCATATTTAACTTTTTCACGGTTTTCCTCACCAATCTTAGCAAATTCATTTCCATCTTTATCGTATAATCTTGATATTTCGATAGTATTTAATTTTGCATTTTCATATTTAGGATCTGCTTGACTCTTAACATAAACCATAAAAGCACAGAAACAACTTAATCCGATGATACCTATTGTTAAAAATACTATTAATAATAAACTAATTATTTTTCTTCTTCTACTTTTGTTTTTTACTTTACCTAATAGTAGACCAATTCCTCCTATTATGAATAATAGTAAAGCTACAACTATTGTTAGTTCTAACCCTAAGAATTGGTAACTAGCGAATAATATAGCTAATATTATTAAAGTATATAGTAGTTTCATACCACCATTTTTGATTTTATATCTTTTCTTTCTTCTAGTGGTTGTAGTTGTTGGTCTTTTTCTAGCCGAGCTTTTTATTACTTTTTTTTGCATGTTTAATTACCTCCAATTAATTGATCAACTACTTTTAAATAGTCAATTCTTGGTGTATAACCATCTTTTATTATATGAGCTTCTTTTCTAAAGAAGTCTATTGGAATAGATTTTTTACTAGTTAGATTAATATAATCTAAAATTTTTTTTGTTTCTAATAAGTATGTTTCATTCAATGTTGTAAATCTAACAATTAAAAATGATATTCCATTATGATTATTTATATTTTTTAAGTGTTCTATTTGATGAGGATGAATATTTGTTAAAGCAAATGATGTTTTACTTGTTGTTTCTTTGGCTTCAAAGTCAATATATCTTCCTTTGTAAAGACCGTTATAGTCTGTAGTGGAAGGTGTTGCAAAGTATGCCTCTTTAATTACAGCTTTGTCTCTTGAAGGATAATCTACTTTAACTAGTTTTATTGGAGTTGGTTTCTTATAGATATATGCTTTATCAATATCTCTATAATACTCATTTGAACTATTAAGTTCACTTTCCAATGTCATACCTCTATTTTTATGACTCAAATTACTATCATGTGTTGATGTTTTATTGCTAGTTGTTTGTTTTTTTATTCCATTAGGATAGTTCATTTCATCACCTATCTTTCATTATACTATACAAAATGTATTTTTGCACTATTTTTTCTATGTATTTTCTATCTTTTTTTTAAGCTTTTTTGTAGTTTTAGTTTATTTGTTTGGTAATATTTGATTTTTTGTGATAGACTTAGTAATATCTTGTTTTTGGAAATGGTTATTAATTGACAAATATAACCAATGATGACATAATAATATCGTAAGGGATTGGTGATTATATGTATCAAAATAAAATTACATTAACGCCTCGCGATATCTTAGAAAAAGAGTTTAAAATAGATACAAGAGGATATAGATTAAAAGAAGTAGATCAATTCTTAGATATTGTTATTGGGGATTATGAACAATTCTTTGAAATTATTAGTAATCTAGAAAAAGAAAAAGCAGATTTACTTGCAGAGATTATGAATCTTAAACAAGAATTGCGTAATTCTAAGTTAAGTGTTGAAGTTGCATCTAATGCAGGTTCAATGGGTGAAGTAACTAATGTTGATGTTATTCGTAGATTATCCCAATTAGAAAAGATGGTTTATGGTAATAAATCAACTAATGAGGAAGAAACAAAAGAAGATAAATAATATATAAACAAACGCTGGAGTCCTTGAGACTCTTGAGGAAAGTCCATGCTCGCACAATCTGAGATGATTGTAGTGTTCGTGCCTAGCGAATTCATAAGCTAGGGTAGTTTAGGCTAACGGCGGATAATATTCCTAAGTCTTTGATATGGGATAGTCCATAAAGTGCCGCAGTGACGATGCTTTTTGAAAAAAAAGAGTGAAACGTGGTAAACCCCGCGAGCGAGAAACCCAAAATTGGTAGGGGAGCTCTAATGAAGGAATTGAACTGAGTTAGGGACTATGCAAATAGTAGATAGATGTTTGTTGCCTGGTAACAGGTACAGAACATGGCTTATTTATATTATTTGTTTTTATAATGAGGTGTTGTATGAAAGAACTAGGAGAGTACTTAAAACGAACTAGAATTAGTAATGGTGTAAGTCTTACCGAAGCTTGTGAAGATCTTGATTTCTCAACAACTCAACTTGAAAATATAGAGAGTGGAAATGTCAGAGCATTTAAAGATGTATATGAGTTAAGAGATTCTGTTAAAAGTTATGCTAAATATTTAGGGCTTGATGCTGATAAAGTAGTAGATGAATTTAATGGATTCTTATTTCAACATACTTCTCGTATTTCTTTAGATGATATTCGTGAAGCTCAAAGAAAGAAAGAAGAGTTATTAGAGGAAAAAAGGGTAAAGTCTCCTTACACAATAGAACATAAAGAAAAAGTAAGTATTTGGCCTGTTGTATCTGTACTAGTGGCTATAATATTTATTACTTTTATTGTATTAATTATTGTTAGTAATATTAATAAGCATGAAGATAGAATAGATGAATTAAAGTCTTATGTTAGAGAGGAGAGAGTTATATGAATTTACCAACTAAAATTACGGTAGCAAGACTTATATTAACTGTTGTAATAATTGCTTTATTATGTATTCCTTTTTCATTTTTTGGTTTTAATTTTCCAAAATATGATTTTTATGGAATATCTATTCAATTAAATTATATTATTGCAGGAGTTGTATTTATTATTGCTAGTTTAACTGATTTCTTAGATGGATATCTTGCTCGTAAGAATAATCAAGTAACAGATTTAGGTAAAATGTTAGATGCTATTGCTGATAAAGTATTAGTTAATCCTGTACTTATTGTATTAGCTGCTCAACATTTTATTCCTGTAATTGTTCCTGTTATTTATATTACTCGTGATATTGTTGTAGATGCTATAAAGATGCAAGCTGCTTCTAAGGGTAAAGTACAAGCTGCAATTAAATCTGGTAAATATAAAACAGCATGTATGATGGTTGGATTATGTTTAGTGTTTTTCTATAATATTCCATTTGAATTTGTAAATATTCGTGTTGATTTGGGACTATTATATATTGCATGTATTTTGGCTGTTGTTAGTGCAATAGAATACTATCATATTAATAAAGAATTAATTTTTAGTGAAAAATAATAATTCAAATAAATATATTATTAAAAATCTCTTTTTGTTAAAGAGATTTTTTATTTTTCATAATAAATAAATGTGTAAATATATAAAACAATTGTTCGAAAAAGTATTGACTTTTATTTTTTATTATTATACGATGTTAATGTAAGTTATTTACGAGGAGGAAAATAAATGGCTGTAAGTAAAGAGGTTTCTAAAGATAAAGCTTTAGAGCAAGTATTAAATGATATTGAGAAACAATTTGGTAAAGGTTCTATTATGAAATTGGGAGAAAACAAACATATGAAAGTAGATGTTGTATCTAGTGGTGTTTTATCATTAGATATTGCATTAGGTGTTGGTGGTTATCCTAAGGGTAGAATTATTGAAATATATGGACCTGAGTCTAGTGGTAAAACTACTTTTGCATTACAAGCAATTGCTGAACATCAAAAATTAGGTGGAAGAGCTGCTTTTATTGATGCTGAGCATGCATTAGATCCAGTATATGCAGAGAAGTTGGGGGTTGATATTGATAATTTATTATTATCTCAACCTGATACTGGAGAACAAGCATTAGAAATATGCGATGCTTTAGTTAGAAGTGAAGCTATTAGTATTGTTGTAATTGATTCTGTTGCTGCTTTGGTTCCACAAGCAGAAATTGATGGCGAGATGGGAGATTCTCATGTGGGATTACAAGCTAGACTTATGTCTCAAGCACTTAGAAAATTAAATGGTACTATTAGTAAAACTAATACTACTGTTATATTTATTAATCAATTAAGGGAAAAAGTTGGTGTTATGTTTGGTAATCCTGAAACTACTACTGGTGGTAGAGCATTAAAGTTCTATGCTACAGTTAGATTGGAAATTAGACGTAGTGAACAACTAAAGATGGGTGAAGGAGTAGTTGGTAATAAAACTACTGTTAAAGTTGTTAAAAATAAGGTTGCACCTCCTTTTAAATCATGTGTTGTAGATATTATGTATGGGGAAGGAGTTTCTCGTGAAGGTGAAATTGTTGATCTTGCAACAGAAGCTGGTATTATGGAAAAGACTGGTGCATGGTATTCTTATAAAGGTGAAAAACTTGGACAAGGAAAAGAAAATGTTAAATTAATGCTTAAGGAAAATGTTGAATTGAAGGAAGAACTTGAAGAGAAAGTTCGTGAATTTTTTGATATTAGTGTTAATGATAAAAAGAGTGATAAAAAAGAACAATAAAAATTGTTCTTTTTATTTTGTTGATATACATAGATATGGATTTTTTGTACCTTGACAGAGCTTTAAAATAAAACTACAATAGAATTAGATTAGAGGTTTATTCTGGTCTAGATGGAGGAATTATATGAATAA
>CAMYVT010000001.1 GCA_947302515.1 uncultured Caryophanales bacterium | reverse complement strand
CGACCTTTCGGGTATGAACCGAACGCTCTAGCCAGCTGAGCTACTTCGCCATTTCTCACGTAAATTGATTTTATCAAAAATATGCTTATTTTGCAAGAGTTTTTTTGACTAATTTTTACTTATATGTTATTATATATTCACTGTTTAGGAGGTTGGTTTATGAAAAAAATTTATAAGGGCAAAATGAGAAGATTAATTGTTTCTAATATTGATGTAACTGATAAAGCTATTACATTATTAGAGTATGATACTCCTGTTGTTGAAAAGGACTTATTATTCTATTATAGTAGATTGGGAGCTTTAATATCATTTGATTATGATACAAGATTACCTGATTTTGCAGAAGCATCTGATTATATTAAAGATACTATTGCTCATATGGGTTACATTACTACACCACCTTTTCCTTCATGTCCATATGTTGATGAAGGAGATGTTAAATTCTTTCACGAAATTGGAGATAGAGATTTTAAATCATTAAAAAAACGATTTCGTGAAATACATAAAAAAAGAAGTAAATAATTACTTCTTTTTTGGTACTCTTATATATTGTTTTGGATTTTCAACTGTATCTCTTTCAAGTATTATTTCTGAGTATTGTCCTAAATGAGTATATACTTCTCCATAAGCTTCCCATGTAGTTTCATCTACTACAGTATTTAATCCTCTAGCACCTGTTTTTCTCTTCATAGCTTGTTCAGCGATAGCATTAATATATCCATCACTTGATGTTAGTTTTACTCCTAATTCTTCAAATAATCTTTCTTGAATTCTTAATGCTGATTCATCTGATTCAACTAGAATTCTCTTAATATCTTCTAGAGTTAAATCATTTAATTTTACTATAGCTACTCTACCCATAAATTCGGCAGGCATTTTTGCTTTATCGATAAAATCTTGAGTTTCTGCAGGTCTATTTCCAGGTTTAGTAGTACTTGTAGTTGCAAAACCAATATCTCTTTTTGCTCTTAAATCGCTATAAACATCTTCAAATGCACCAGCTAGAATAACTAACATATTTCTAGTGTTTATTTGTACTACTTCTCTTTGATGCTTCATACTTTCAGTAGCATCATATGTTGCCCCATCAAAGAATGGTAATAAGACATTAAGTACTCCTTTACCACTAATATCATCTTTTTTGCTTGATCCTTTTTTATCTATTTCATCAAAGAATATTATAGCTCTTTCTGCCTTTTCTTTATCTTTACCACATTTTACATATAATTCCCACAATACTTCTTCAATATCTTTTCCAACATATCCTGGAACTGTTAATTGAGTTGAATCAACTTTTAAGAATGGTCTATCTAAATATCTTGCAATTAACTCCATCATCTTAGTTTTACCAGTTCCCGTTGCTCCAGTAATTAAAATACCTCTATCATTATTTAATTCACTTTGTTCTTTTCTAGCTATTTCTATTAATACTCTTCTAGTTGGTTCATCTTGAGCAATTAAAGTTGTAGTTATTTTATTAAATAAATCTTCTATATCTAAGTGTTTTATTTCTGGTTTTTGGGATGATTCTTTTCTTCTCTGTTTTCCTTTTTTCTTTGGCTTAGGAACAGATTGTTCTTTTCTTAATTCAATTGATGATTCTCCATTTTCTGATGCTTCTATTTGAATATCAATTGAATCTAATAAAGCATCAATATCATCTCTTTGTGTTTCAATCTTTTCTCTTATTTCTTTCAAATCTTCAAGGGAATATACTCCATCCATCAAATCAATAAAGAATGATACAATATCAGCTCTTACATCAGAGGATAATAAACTATTATGATATGTTTCATCTGAGTCTTCATAATCTCTTGAGAATAATTCTTCTGTTTCTTCTTCAGGTAAACCATTAATAATTCTTTCTATACTATCCCTTATATCTAAGTAATTAATTGGCATATCAAAAACATCACCATTTCCAGTATATGATACATAGTGTAGTATTGAACGACAATAAAAATTGTAATCAGCAATTGCATTTTGATTTGATTGTCCTAAAGTCTCTGATAATTCATCAACATCAATTAAATCTGTATATCCTTCTGATACTTCAGATGCTAAAATATAAGGATTAGTAATTGGAAGATATTCATCACCATTTTTATCTACAAAGACACTTGTATCTTCATCATATTCTCCTAATGCTGTATGACTCATATAGTATAAGAAATTTTGATCTCCCAAATATAACCTATTCATAATTGATGCTACATATTGTTTTGGTTTTGTCTTTGACATAAACATTCCCCCATAAGAGTTATTATATATAAAAAAAATGAATTAGTAAATTCATTTTTTTAATTATAATTATTTTTTATAATATTTTCAAAAGCTTTACCTTTTTCTTCGAAATTTTTAAAGTATTCATAACTTGCTGCTGCTGGTGATAAAATACAAGCTTTACCTTGATTAGTTACATCTATACTAGTTTTATATGCTTCTTCTAAAGTATTAACATAATAAATATTCTTATTACTATCTTCTAATTCTTTACCTATTTTATTACCAGTTGTAGGCATACAAATAATTGATTTTGCTTTGGAATTTCTTAAATACTCAATAAAATCACTATAATCTATTCCTCTATCTAACCCCCCTATTATTACTGTTTCAATATTTGGGATTGATTCAATTGCATTAATAGTAGCATCTGGAATAGTAGCAATAGTATCGTTATAAAAATCTATACCATGTTTATTAGCAATAAACTCCATACGATATTTTAATCCTTTAAATTTTTCTATTACTTTTTTTACTCTATCCATATCTAGATTTATAATATGAGCAATTGTTAATACAAACATAATATTTTTTAAATTATGATCTCCTAAAATATTTCTTTTATCATCATGATATACTTTTTCTCCATTAATAAAAACATCTTTATCAATTAATCTAGTAGTATTACCATCTAGTTCTTCATTATCAAATCTTACTGTATAGGTAATTCCTTTATAATCATTATCATTTATTATTTCTCTTAAATAATCATTGTCTGACGAATATATTTTATAGTCATTATTACTTTGATATTTAAAAATATTCATTTTATTTTGATGGTAATGTTCTAAAGTACCATCATGATCTAAATGATCTTGATATAGATTTAATATTGCAGCTATATGAGGACTCTCCTCAACAAATTCTAATTGATGAGAACTCATCTCAATCACTAAAGTAGTATTATCATTATACTTTTCTATTTCATCTAATACTGGTATACCAATATTACCTAATAAATAAACATCTTCTAATTGATCTTTTAATACTTCATAAGTTAGTGATGTTGTGGTGGATTTACCTTTGGTACCAGTAATACCTATAATATTGTCTTTATCTACTTCTAATAATAATTCCAATTGAGAAGTTATTTTATTCTTAATGTTTGTAAGATCTATATCTTTTAAACTTATTCCAGGAGACTTAATAATATAATCGTATATTTCTAAATTATCTAAATATTTATCTCCTATTACTTTTTTTACATTCTCTAATTCAATTTCATTTTTATCTAGGATAGTAATATCAGGATTATCTAAGTATTTAGTTATAAAATTATATGTTGATTTACCTTCTCTACCATAACCTAATATTGCTATCTTTTTATCTTTTAATTTTTCTATTATTTTTCTATACATAATGATTCAATTCCTCTTTAACTATTTTTTCATAATATTCATCTAAGTTGTTTTCTTCATTATATTTTATTATTTCATGATTATCTAATTCTAATGGATAATTATCTTTATAATAATCTAATAAATATCCTTCTTCTCCTTTTTGAATAGTTTCACTTACAGCAATTCTTGCTTCTTCATATGTTCCTACACATTCAAATGGTTTATTATCAGTATAACCTAATATATCTTTAAACATTTCTAATAAGTCTTCTCTATTATATAGGTCTTGTCCAAAAATATTAATTCTTTCTTCTTTAGTTAAGAATGGACTTAAAATTATATATATAAATAAACATTTAGAACAATTACAACACCAAACCCATTCTTTTTCTTTACTTCCTAAATTACAACTTTTAAATACAGGATGGTATTTTCTATAATGAGAGAATAATTTTGCTATATTATACTCTGATAAACCCCTTAATAAACTAAAATAATTAATATCTAGCTTCATAATATTATTCATATAATTTCTAAAGTCATTTTCAAATTCATATGTTTTAGAGTATTGGTGATTAACATTTGTACCTAAGACAGTTGCTTCATTAGAACTTGATTCATTTGATAAAATAATATTTTTCTTACCAGATAAATAAGCACATAAGTAAGAAATAAAAGCTATTACACTTGATAATGGTGTATGTCCATTTAAGAATCCTTCTTTATTTCTTTCGATTATTTTTCTATCTAATATTCTATCTACTTTAAATATGTCTGAATCATTATATCCTGCTATCATAGCAGTTCCTAAAGATGGGGTTTTAGGGTTAATTATTAAACACGAATTATTCTCTTCATTCTTTAACAATTCAAGAGTAACACATGAATCCTTTCCACCACCAACACATATTAAATTACCTTTTCCAATATAATTTGTTTGAGGTAATATTTCTTCCTCATGGTTACAAATAATATCAAATAAATCATTTTCAGTAATAGTTATTCCATTTGTATATAATAATTCACCTAAACCGTTATAATATAATTTCTTTAAAAATTTAATTTGTTCTTCATTAATATATCCTGCTTCTACTATTATGTTTTTAGAACAAGTACATTTAACATAACTTATTAATTCAATTAAGCCAATTTGAAATATCAAATATTCTAAGTATTCTTTTGCTGGAGTAATTTTGATAATATTCTTTCTTATTATTAGTTTAGGAGTAAATGAACATAATCCTGGAATTTCAAAATTATAAGTAATCTCCAAATTATCATCAAACCTATAATCATATGAACGATAAACAAATTCTTTATATTTATCTCTATATTCATTAAATTTATTTTGATTATTCATATTATTCCTCCTATCTAAAATTTACATTTCTATCAAATTTTTCTACTATTCTCATTACTGTTCTTGAAGTATCTCTTATTTTATTTAGAATTAGACCTTTTAATAATTTCTTCTTTGTATATTCTAATTCTAAATCATATATTTCATTTAATAATTCTATTAATTCTTTATATGATCCTTCTTCTCCTGTTATATTATCAAACCATCTATTAATATCATATACTTCACCATTTATTCTTAAATTAGCTAAAGTGTTGATAAATGTTCTATTCTCTAATATTTTTTTACAAATAGTACCTTCTAAGTAATATGAATTTGAACTATATTTATGACTTGTTTCACTGTTTATTGCATATATTGTATTACTTATATCTGAATTATTTTGATCAAATGATTTCATAATATTTATTATTTCTTCTGTTTGTTTTGTATTTATTATTTCTTCTAACATATATGATGGATCTTTTTTTACAAATGATAAATTCTCTTTATTATAGATTCTAAATGTTAAGCCTGTTCTTAGATATAAATATTTTTTTGTTACTTTTATTTCATTTGTATATGAGTTTACTGCATGATTAAATTCATGTACTAAATTATCTATTAAATTTACTAAGTCTGTATTTGAATAGTTTTGTAAAACCATATACTTTGTTGTTTTATATTCATCTACTACAAATATTGGCTTTGATAAATAATATGCTTTTACATATTTATCTTTACTATCTGAGATTATTATTTTAATATCTCTAAAAGTATTTAGAATTAATTTTTCTTTACTTATACCATACTTGATAATAAATGCAGGAATAATAATATATAGTAAGTGTCTAATATTATTATCATAACCATACTTATCACTTATTTGATCTATAAATGCTTTTTCTCTTTGAATTACGATATTTGAATTCATAAGAATCACCATATATATTATAACAAATAATCATTATTCTTGAGTATTAATTATTTCTATCTTTACAATATCTTCTATTGGTATTATTACCTTGTCCTTTAATACAATAGCGTTATGGTAATAATCTGCTTTTTTAAAATTACTAATTATTTCTTGATATATTCCTCCAGTTTTTCTTTTATCTTTAATAAAATAAGTTATTTTAATTAATGGTTCTTTTATTTTTTTTATTATTTGTAAAACTTCATCTAATTTTTCTTTTTCACCTTCAGATAATTCTATCTTTTTAGGTACATATCTAGATACTTCTTTTACTTGTTCATCATAGCCAGTTAAAGCTGCATAGGGAGAAAATTGCCCTGCTCTAGATTCTTTAAACATACGTGGATGTTTTCTTGAAGTGGGATGTTCTAAATACAAGATATCATCATAAGGAAAATTATTCTCTGTGTCCTCCAACTTGTTTGTTTCTATCAATGGCAGTTCCTCCTTCCTCTAAATTCATTCCTTTTAATATAGAATTTTTTCCATATTTATTTTTTATTGTTAATAAAGTTTTTTGAAGAGCTATTTCTTTTTCTGATAGTTCTTTTTTTTCTTCTTGATTAAATAAATTTAATTGTTCTATTTGAGGTGTTGTTTCTTTTTCTTTTCTTGTTATTAAATTACCTGCAGCTATAGTTATTCTTCTTACTAATAAATTCTTATTTATTATTTTGTCATATAATTTTATTATTTCTTCTGTCATTGTTTTTGTTGATGATGTTGGTTCTTTTAATCTTATTGTTCCATGAGCATGTTTTGGTACTTTTCTGCCGTAGAAGTCTGTTGTTACTTCGCCATCATAAAATTTTAAATTTTCTACATCATAACCTATCTCTAATACTAATTGATCACTTAATACTCCCTTACGAGTTAAATCTAAGGATAAGCCATCCATCATTTCTTTTATTATTAATTTTGTATGTTCATAATCATATGGTTTATGTAGTACTTGACCTGAAGATAAACTTCTAATTTTGGGTCTATATTTTTTTACTAAATCAATAGTACATGGTTCCCATCCCCAGGCATGATCTATAAGTAATTCGGCATTTACTCCAAATAATTTATATAATAATTCTTCATTATTTAGAGATGTTCTACATATATCTCCCATTGTATATATTTTATTTTTACCAAGACGCTCTGCTGTACCTTTACCTACTCTCCAGAAATCTGTTATGGGTTTATGATTCCATAATAATTTTCTATAAGACATTTCATCTAATTCTGCTATTCTTACTCCATATTCATTTGCTTCTGCATGTTTAGCAACTATATCCATAGCTATTTTTGCTAAATACATATTAGTACCTATTCCACCAGTTGCAGTAATACCCGTTTCTTCATAAACTGTTTGAATCATTTTAGTAATTAATTCTTTAGGAGTTGTTTTATATGTTTTTAAATAATTAGTTATATCACAAAACACTTCATCTATTGAATAAGCAAAGATATCTTCTGGGGCAATAAATCTTAAATATATATCATATATCTTAGTACTATATTCCATATAATATTTCATTCTAGGAGGAGCTGCAATGAAATCTAATTCTAATGAATAATTATTATCTAATTCTTCTTCTAAATAACTTTTCTTTTTAAATGGTTTATTACTATTTTTCTTTTTTCTTTCTTTATTAATTTCTTTTACTCTTTGTATTACTTCATATAATCTTGCTCTACCTGAAATATTATATTTTTTTAGAGATGGTGATACTGCCAAACAAATAGTTTTTTCTGTTCTTGTTGGATCTGCTACTACTAAATTTGTATGTAGAGGATCTAATCCTCTTTCTCTACATTCAACTGATGCATAAAAACTCTTTAAATCTATACATATATAAGTTCTATCCATAGTATCACCTTCATATAAATATTATATCATTCAAACATTTGTTTGTGAAGATATTAAAATAAAAAACTAGATTTCTCTAGTTTTAAATTGATGCTTCATATATTTCATCTATAGCTTTCTTTAATTCATTATTAAACTCTTCTTCTGTTTGATAAGCATATAAGTTTTGTAATAATGCTCTTGAGAAAGATGCTATCATTCTATTATTTTGTTTTAATAATCTACATGCTTCATCTGTTTCATAACCACCTGATAAAGCAACTATTCTTACCAAACAATTATATCTATATAAATCTTCATATAAATTAGGTACTGTTGGAATAGTAAATTTAAACATAATTAAATCTTCTTCATTCCATTCATCTAATACTTTTACTATTTCTTCTTTTAATATATCTTCTGCTTCTTTTTTATCTGGGATATTTATATCTACTTCTGGCTCTATTATTGGCACTAATCCATTATCACAAATGATTTTTGCAAATTCAAATTGTTGTTTTACTACTTCTTTTATTCCTTCTCTATTAGCTCCTAAAATAACACTACGCATTTTAGTACCAAATACTCCTCGTTCTCTAGCAACTCTTAGTTGATCTTCTAAATCTGGTATTTCTTTCATTAATTTAACACTATTTTTTTCTTCATCAAGTCCTTTATCTACTTTTAAGAATGAAACTATATTCTTATCATTCCATAGATAGTCGGCAGTATATTTATCTTCTACTTTAGACTCCATTGTTTTATAGAATAAAATACTTCCTAAGATTTTTTCACTTGTAAATACTGGTGAAGTAAATACTCTTTTTCTCATTTCATGTATTAGTTCAAACATTTCATCTTCGGTATTATAACTATCCTTTGATATACCATATTTTTCTAATGTTTTAGCAGTACTTCCTCCACTTTGATCTAATGCCGCAATAAAACCATTTCTTTCTTTAACTACTTTTAATTTTTCTTGATCCATATATTCTTTCATAATATCCTCCTACTCTTATATTATACAATTAATTTGTACTATAAAGCATAAGATAAACTATATTTTACTTTATTTTACAAAAAAAGAGTATTACTACTCTATTGTAAATTCTGCATAAAATTCTTTACCATCAAGAGTTGTTTTTACTATTCTATATTCTCCTTTTGATAATTCTCCATATAAAGATTCCCAATTAGTTGGTAATTCTACCTCATTATTTTCATCTGCTATATAACCTATCATATTAAAATAATAATCATCTACTATAGGTTCTTGTTTTACCCATCCATTATTTTCTTTCTTATCGATACGGTACCAATCACCATAAGTATGATCATCTCCAGTTTTATCTTTTATTATTAACGTTGCTCCTGCATTAGTTAATGTACCTTCTTTTATTTTCATAGTAATATCAGGACTCATTTTATTAGAACAACCCACTATAAATAAACACATAATTACTAATGTTAAATATTTTATTTTATTCATATTATCACCTACTATAATAATTATATCATATTAAATATCTAATTCTATTGGGCAGTGATCTGACCCTTCTATTTCATCTAAAATAATAGAATCTTTAATACTATTAATAAACTCTTTATTAACAATAAAATAATCTAATCTCCAACCTATTCCTTTACTTCTCGCATGACCTAAGTAACTCCACCATGTATATTTTATTTCTTCTGGATAAAAATATCTAAATGTATCAACAAATCCACTATTTAGTAATTCTGTCATCTTAGCTCTTTCTTCATCAGTAAAACCCGCATTTCTTCTATTAGCTTTTGGATTCTTAATATCTATTTCTTCGTGTGCAACATTTAAATCTCCACAATATATCACATTTTTATTTTTAGCTAAATCATTCAAATAATTTTTCATTAAATCTTCAAATCTCATACGAGAATCAAGTCTTTCTAATTCTCTTTTAGAGTTTGGTACATAGCAATTTACTAAATAAAAATCTTTATACTCTAGCGTAATAGTTCTTCCTTCATTATCATATTCAGAATCATTTATTCCAAATACTACACTTAATGGTTTTTCTTTTGTATATATCATTGTACCAGAATAGCCTTTTTTCTCAGCAGGAAATAGATATTCATAATAACCATAAGGATGAAAGGGATTTTGTTCTTCCAATACTTTTGTTTCTTGTAGACAATAGATGTCTGCTTTAGTATTTTCAAAAAATCTATCAAATCCTTTATTTAGACAAGCTCTTAATCCTGCTACATTCCAAGATATTATTTTCATGTAATCACTCCTATGATGATTTTATCATTTTTCAAATTTTTCTTCAATTAATCTTATTGGTAGAGATTTATCTCTTAAGATATCAGAAATTGATATATCATTATGAATATCATAAATAATACTTGCTACATACTTAGAACAATCACAGACATGTAACCATTTTTCTTTTTGATATTCTTCTGGTATATAAGAAAGATTAGTAGTATATACCCCATCTAGTTTACCTTCATCATAATACTCTCTAAATTTATCTATTCCTTTAGTAAATAAAGCATATGTTACTGCAATAATAATATGTTTTACTTTATGTTTTATTAATTCATCTATACATTCAAACATACTTCCTCCAGAAGAAATCATATCATCTGAAATAATAGCAGTATATCCTTCAAGATTATCATTACCACAGTATTCATGTGCTATTATAGGATATTTTCCATCTATTATTGTATTATAGTCTCTTTGCTTAACAAAACTACCTGCTTCTCTATGAATATGCTTAGAATTGAATGAATTCAAATAGACATTTCTTCTTCCTGTAGCTCCATTATCAGGTGCTACAAATACTATTTTTCTTAATCTTGATTTTGGTAAATCATTAATCATTTTTTCTAATATAGTATTTGTTGGATAAAAATTATTAAACTCCATATTATGAATAGCATGCTCCACTCCTTGATCGTGAGCATCAAAAGTAATAAATCCTTTCATTTTACCCATTTCATCCAATTCATGTAACATCATACCACAGGCTAAATTTTCTCTAGTATTTCTTCTATGTTGTCTTCCTGCATATAAAAGTGGCATTACAACATTAATAGTTTTAACATGACAATTACAAGCACCTATTCCATCTTTTAATTGAGTCATTAAATCATTAGGACTAGCGTGATTAATAAAACCATGCATTTTATATTCTATTGAATAATTACCTATATCTGTTATAAGAAATAAATCTTTTCCTCTTACTGTTTCATCTATTTCTATTTTTAAATGACCATCTTCAAAGAAGTTTTGTTTTATAGGTACAATAAATGTATCTTTATTAGAATCTAAATGATACATATCTATTAAATATTTATCAATTTTTTCTCCTAATTCTTTTGCGCTATCAAATACTATTAAGCGCAAATCATTTTTTTCTATTTGTCTTTTCATTCTCTTCTCCCTTCACCAAAAAAGAGTATTTTAAAATACTCTTCTATTTCATTATTAAAAAGTATAGTAAAACTAAGATTCCCAAAGCAATTCTGTAGTAACCAAATACTTTGAAATCATGTTTACGAATATAATTAATTAAAAATTTAATAACAAACATACTTACTACGAATGCTGTTATAGTAGCAACTACTAAAATAGAAATTTCTAATCCAGTAAATGATAATCCAACTTTTATTAAATATTTTGCTAATTTTAATAGAGATGCTCCTGCCATTACTGGTATTGCTAAAAAGAATGTAAATTCTGCAGCTACACTTCTTTCTAATCCTATTAATAATCCTCCAATAATAGTAGATCCACTTCTAGATGTACCTGGAATTAAAGCAAGTAATTGGAATGCTCCTACTTGTAAGGCTTGTTTATATGTTATTTTATTTACATCTTTTGTTGATCTTGAACCAATATTTTTATTTTCAATTACTATGAAAATAACACCATAAATAATTAAAGCTAATGATACAACTACACTATTATAAAAATGTTCATCTATCCAATCATCAAACAATAGTCCCAATACTGCAGCTGGAATACATGCTACTAATATTTTGCCCCATAAATTTAGAATACCTTTATCTACTTTTACTTTTTCTTTTTCTTTCTTAAAAGGCCATATGCTTTTAAAATATATTATTACTACAGCAAGGATTGCTCCTAATTGAATAACTACTTGAAATAATTCATAAAATTGATCTGATACTCCTAATCTAATAAACTCATCAAGTAGTATCATATGTCCTGTTGAGGATATAGGTAACCATTCAGTGATACCTTCTACAACTCCAAATAAGATTGCTTTTAATAATTCGATCATGTAATCTCCTCCTATTTCATTGTATCATATATTTTTTTTCTTACTAGAAAAAAATATCTAATTTTACATCTAATCCTGTTTATTTTTAGGTAAATAAATCTTAGCACCATGTAAACAATACTTCTCTATATATTTAGCAATATCATCAGAAGAAATAGAAAAATCATTTTTTATCCAATAATTAATTACACCTAAAGCTCCATTAAATATAAATACAACAGCATTATCTAATTCTTCTTCATTTATATCAGGTTGTTCTTGTTCCCAACGAGTCATACATTTATCATATGCTACATCTAATACTTCATTTAAAAAATAAATATTATTATCTGTATTAAATAATATTTTTACTAATTTTTTATTATTTTCAAAGATAGATAATATTCCTTTAGTAAAAGAATAAATTGAATGATCATGAATATTTTCTATTGATGGAGAATTCTTTATTTCATCAATAAATTCTTGCTCTATATTTTTTAATAAATCATAAACATCCATATAATATCTATAAAATGTACCTCTATTAATATCTGCTATTTCACATATTTCAGTTACTGTAATACTTGATATATCTTTCTTTTCTAATAAATTTAAAAAAGTATCTTTAATTACTTTCTTTGTATATTTAATTCTTCTATCCATAAACCCTCCATTATTAAACAAAATAATATTATTTTGTCTAACAAATAACAATTATTAAAATAATTGATTATTGATTATATAAGTAATTAAATTATACAATATAATTGTTAGATATTCAACAAATGTCTAATTATAGGAAGTGTAATAATGGGATTTTTTTTATTTAAAAAGAAAAAGAAAATTTGGGAAAAATTCTATGATAAGGATAAAAGAAATGTAGAAATACCAGACAAGTCTATATATGAGTTTTTATATGAACAAAATCAAGATAGATTAGATAATTATGCATTAAATTATTTTGATAAGAAAACTACATATAGAGAATTATATTATGAAATAGATTTATGTGCGAGAGCATTAAAGTCTCAAGGAGTTAGAAAAGGTGATGTTATATCAATATGTTTACCTAATATACCCGAGTCTATTTATATTTTTTATGCAGTTAATAAGATAGGTGCTATTGCTAATATGATACATCCTTTATCTGCTGAAGAAGAAATTAAAAAGTCTATTAATGATACTAAATCTGTAATGTTATTTACTATTAATTTTAATTATAAAATAATTAATAATATTCTTAGTGATACTAAATTATATAAAACTATATTAATTAGTCCTAGAGATTCTATGTCTAAAGGTATGGCTACTATGTATTATTTACTTGAAGATAGAAAAGTAAAAGTTCCTAAAAGTAATGAAGTATTTATGTCATGGAAAGATTTTAGAAGTAAAGGTGCATTATATCATAGAGAAGTACTTGATCCTTGTAAATGGAGTGAAGCTGCTGTAATACTTCATAGTGGTGGTACTAGTGGTACTCCTAAGAGTATTGTATTATCTAATGGTAATATTAATGTTGTTATTGGACAGGCCAGAATTGCTTTACCGGAAAATGATGATAGAGATAGTATGTTAGGAATTCTACCTATGTTTCATTGTTTTGGATTAGTTGAATGTACTCATTATCCTCTAAGTATTGGAGCTACTTTAATATTAGTGCCTAAATTTGATGCAGGAAGATTTGATAAATTACTTAGAAAGTATCATCCTTCTATTATTCCGGGAGTACCCACTTTATTTGAAGCATTAATTCATAATAAACATATGGATGATATAGATTTATCTAATGTTAAATATGTTGTCTCTGGAGGAGATGCTTTAAATGAAGAAAAAAATCTTGCTGTTAATGAATTTTTAAAAAAACATAATTGTCGTCATGGAGTAGTTCAAGGATATGGTATGACTGAAACTAGTGGTGGTTGTATTTTTAGTACTACATCTTCTTATACTTTAGGTAGTGTTGGAATACCTCTTCCTGGAAATGATATGAAGATAGTTAATCCTGATACTAAAGAAGAAGTAAATATTAATGAAGTGGGAGAAATACTTATTAGTGGTCCTTCTGTTATGATGGGTTATCTAAATGATCAAAAAGAAACAAATAAAGTCCTTGAAAAGGATAAAAAAGGTACTATATGGGTTCATTCAGGAGATTTAGGGTATATTGATAAGAATGGTTGTTTATTCTTCGTACAGCGCTTAAAACGCCTTATTATTTCATCTGGTTATAATGTATATCCATCTCATATAGAAGAAATACTTAATAAACATCCTGCTATTCTTAATTCATGTGTAGTTGGAGTTCCTCATCCATATAAAGTACAAGTACCTAAAGCTTATGTAGTACTTAAAAGTGAATATAAAGAAAATATGAGACTAAAAAGTGAAATTAAAGAGTATTGTGAAAAAAATCTTGCTAAGTACATGATTCCAAAAGAATTTGTCTATAGAGAATCTCTTCCTAAGACAATGATTGGAAAAGTTGATTATAAACAATTAGAAAATGAAAAGTAGGAATAATTCCTACTTTTCTTTTGTCATTTTTTCTATTTCTATCTTTAATTCATTTATTAAATCTTTTTCTTTTACTTTTCTAATTATTTCACCTTTTTTAAAGATTAATCCTTCACCTATTCCTCCAGCAATACCAATATCTGCTTCTCTAGCTTCACCGGGACCATTTACAGCACAACCCATTACTGCTACAGTGATATTACTTTTAATATTTTTTAAATATTCTTCTATTTCTTTAGCAATAGGTATTAAATCTATTTGAGTCCTACCACAAGTAGGACATGATACTAATGTAGGGACATTATCTATAAGACTAAAATTCTTCAATATTTCTTTAGCTACTATTACTTCTTCTACAGGGTCATCTGACAAAGATACTCTTAAAGTATCTCCTATTCCTTCATTTAAAAGTATACCCAATCCAATACTAGATTTAATTGTTCCACTAAATGCCGTCCCTGCTTCAGTTATACCAATATGTAGTGGATAATTAAATTCTTTGCTTGCAAGTTCATAAGCTTTAATACATAAATTCAAATCAGATGATTTTAAAGATAAACATATATCATAGAATTCTAAATCTTCTAAAATCTTAATATGCCGTCTAGCTGACTCTACCATTGCTTCTGCTGTTGGATGTTTATATTTATCAAGTAAATCTTTTTCTAATGATCCTGCATTTATACCAATACGTATTGGTATACCTTTTTCTTTACAAGCTTCTACTACTTTCTTAGTATTTTCTTTCTTACCAATATTTCCTGGATTAATTCTTATTTTATCTACTCCACTTTTAATTGCTTCTAAAGCAATTTTATAATCAAAATGAATATCTGCAACGATTGGTATATGAATCTTCTTTTTAATTTCTTTTATAGCTTTAGCATCTTCTATATCAAGACAAGCTACTCTTATTATTTCACATCCAGCACTTTCTAATTCAATTATTTGTTTAACAGTATTATCTACATCTTTAGTTTTAGTATTACACATAGATTGTATAACCACTTTATTTTGATTACCTATTTGTACATTACCAACCAGTATTTTTCTAGTTTTTTTTCTTTTCATAAATCCTCCTATAAAAAAAAGACTAAACTTAGTCTTTTCTTATTAAACTATCCGCTAAGTCTTTAAAATCAATTGATGGTGATAATTTATTAATTCTAGGCTGTGGTATAGTAGGAGCATCTAAATTAGCATATTCTTCTCCACTTACTACATCATATACATATACATTCTTAGGGATATCATTTAATTCTATTGTTATTAAAGGATGTGTAACTAAAGATAATGATTCATTTGCGGTATCTGGAGTTTGCTCTTTAATATAGAAATATATATCATCACCTTGTTTATAAGCACTATTTACTACTAATGCATATCCACTAGATGGTTTTTCTCCCATAGCAATATATAATACTTTTTTACCACCATTATCTTGTACTTTATAACCTCTAGTAGTAAAATAACTCATTTGTTCAAAATCTTTTAAAATATAATTATTATATGTTTCAAAACCTAAGAATGACGAATTATTATGAATTAAACTAAAAATTACTCTTCTACCATAATCTGTTTTTAAGTTTGAATATGTAATTGTTTTAGTTTGATTATTTTTATACTTAAATTGTAAATCTAAAAAGAAACGTATAGCTCTCATTTGATTTTTACTAAACTTGATATTATAATCTGATAAATTCTCTACTTCACATGGTTCTAGTACACATGTTTTCTTTTTAGTTTTCATTACCTTAATATCATTATTATCTCTATGTATTTCATATACATAGGTACCTGCAGTATAATTTAGAATTTGATGGACATCTTTTGAATATGAAGTATATTTACTTTTTAAAAACATAGCTAATAAAACAACAATAATTATTTCAGGAATGGTCATTATATTACGTATAATTTTTTTTCTTTTTTCTTTTTTTCTTCTTTCGTCTTGAGGTGTAAGAAATTTACCATCTTTAGACGAATTTAATATTGTTTCATTAGTAACAGTGTGTTCTCTATATGACGAACTACTTTTATTCTTTTTTTCTTTTTCTTCTTCTAATTTTACTCTTTCTTTTTCTTCTTTTTCTCTAGCTTTATCTTCTTTTTCTTCTTCTTTCTTTTCTTTCCATTGTTTTAGTTTTTTCTTGAAACTATTTATTTTTTCTTTTCTTTCTTTTTTCTTTCTAGTTTCTTCACTGTCCATTTCCATCATATTATTCTTGCCATTCATATACTATCACCTACCTTAATGATAGCATACTTTTTTATAAAAAAAAAGAATGATATTTCATTCTTTTTCACTTATTTCTTCAATATCTGCTTCTTTTATTTCTTCTTTTTTTATATGCAAACTTTTATCAAGACGCATTTTAGCTTCTTTGTTAAACTCATTTATTTTAATTTCTTTAAGTTTTTTCTTATGCCTTTGTTCAAAATAAAGTGATACTAGAGATGCTGCTACAGCTATAACTAATAATTCTCTCATATTACCTCCTATACTCTATGAATTTTTTCTTCTTCATATCTATCTGTTTGTTCTTTTTCTACTCCAGGATAACCAAATGGAATAATAGTAAAAGCTCTTAATGTATCTGGGATATTTAATATTTTCTCTACTGTTTCTTGTTTTTCTTCATCTGGAGCTGTTCCTATCATTACTCCACCCAATCCTAAATGATCTATTTCTAATAGAATATTTTCTGTTGCTAAAGCACAATCTATATCATGATATATTTCTGCTACCCCTTCTTTTCGATAACATACTACAATTGCACATGGTGCATCTTTTATCATTTTTGAATATGGAGTGGCTTCTGATAATTCGATTAGTTTGTTTTTATCTTTTATTACATAAAATTCCCATGGTCTTCCATTCATAGCAGAAGGAGCAGCCATTGCGGCTTCTAATATTTTTCTTATTTTATCTTCTTCTATATCTTTATCAAGATACTTACGAATACTGGCTCTATGAAATATTTCTTTCATCTTATCACTCTCCTATTATATTATATCATACTTTGAATTTTTATATTAATATATTATAATACTTTTAGTGAGGTTATTATGAAAAGATTATTATTATTATTATTTATTCCATTATTATTAATATGTGGTTGTGAAAATACAAATAAAAACGTTGATATTAAAAATATTAAACCTGATATTAAAAAAGAAGAAGTAAAAGAGGATTATATTGATTCAAATAATACTCCTATTGGAATATACTCTCTAAATGGTAATTCTTTAACTAAATTAAATACTATTAATAAGAAACCTGTTGTTGAAGAAGATTTAGGAATATTTCAAATTTATTTTTCTAATGATGATAGTATTTCTCTAAATAAGAGTTTTGCCGATTCATACTTTGAAAAATATAATGAGTATAAAGTAAAAGTTGGTTTTAATCTTAAGTTTCATTTAATAACTGGAGAAGATGTATCATATAATATTTTAAGTCCAGCTGACTGTATGAATCGATGGGAACATTTAATGAATTATTTATATGATGATTATGCTAATAAAGGAAAAGGATTTTATTCACATATTGAAAATGATGAATATAATGATAATACTTTGTTTACTGCAATAAAAATACAAAGTAGTTATCAAGTTGATGAAATTGATTCTAAAATTGATCTTACTGTGTTTACTTATGATTCAGAAGATGATTTCTTAGATAATGAATATCGAGGTAGTAGTAAATATACTATGAGTATTTGTTTAGAAGGAAGAAATTGTTAAAAAAAAGAAGCTGATGCTTCTTTTTTTTATACACAAGTATATCCACCATCTATTGGTAAAATTACTCCAGTTACATAACTTGCTTCATCACTTGCTAAGAAGATTGCACCTGCATTTAATTCTCCTTCTTTACCATATCTCTTCATTGGTACATGAGAATCGGCAAATGCTTTGAACATATCTGTATCTAATACTTCTGTAGTTAATTCAGTATAGAAATAACCAGGACATATTGCATTAACTGTAATATTATATTTAGCTAATTCTGCAGCTGCTGCTCTAGTAAAGTTAACAACTGCTCCTTTTGATGAATGATATGCAATTGTAGGTATTTCAGTATTACCAACCATTCCGTACATAGATGCAATATTAATTACTCTACCATAATTATTCTTTTTCATAATATTTCCAAATGCTCTAGTCATCTTAAATACACTTGTTTCGTCAGTAGCAATAGTAAAGTCCCATTCTTCATCATTCATTTCTAATACACCTTTATCTTTAGATGAACCAGCACAGTTTACTAAAATATCTACTTTGCCAAAGAATTCTTCTGCTTGTTTAGCAGCATTATCAATATCTTCTGTTAGAGTAACATCACATTTTACAGGTAAAACTCTAACTCCTTTTTGTTCTAATTCAACTTTTAATTCTTCTAATTTTTCTACTCTTCTAGCTAATATTACTAGATCAGCTCCTTGTTCTGCAAATCCTCTTGCCATTTGTTTTCCTAAACCACTACTTGCTCCAGTAATTACTGCAACTCTTCCTTTTAAATTAAACATATTAATCCTCCTATCATTACAATTTAATTATAACATAGGAGACTTCTTTAGAGTATATATTTTATTATTGTTTACATCTTCATTGGCATATACCATATTATCCACAGAATATTCTCTACTTTTATCCTCATTTACTAGCTTAAAAAAACTATCACCTAATATACAATAAGAATACTCTTCAAAAGTAAGATGTTCTTCTCCACCAAAAAATCTGTCTGCAAAATCTTGATCTAGATTATCTATAAATCCTATAAAAGGTTCATCTCCTATAACATTAAAATCCATATCATATATTTTTATACCATTAATGAAATCTATTACAGCATCTTTATATTCTCCAGTATCTTGATCAACAAATGATACTATATTAAAAGCATGTGATTCTGATTTATCATCATTAAAACTTAAATTACCAACAATATAATAGCTCTCAAAATCAAACATTCTTAAAATATTTTGAGCCATAACAGCATATTCAGTACACATAGCATTACCTTTACCTTTAAAATCTCTAATACTGTGTTCTTGATGTGGTTTAATATAATTACCATTACTATCTACTAATAAACTGAACATATCATTTCTATCTATATCTTTAATAGTACCAAAATATTCTCCAAAAAATCTTTAAGGTAACCAAAAAAGTCATATGAATCTTCTATTTCTTTATCTTGAATAAATTTACAAAAATCATATAAATATTCTTGATCATCCATATAATAGTATTTACCATCATGACGGGCTTTGCCAGTAAATGGATTTAACATCATTCCATAAACAATTCTTGTGTTTTCAGGAATAAAATCATCATAGAAATCATTAATTTGATATGTTATTTCTATTACATCTTCGTCCCATGAAACATCATTTAATACAGGTTCAAAACCCACTTGATAACCTATTGTTGTAATATGAGGATTATTTTTTTTACTCTTACGTTCAAGTCTTTTTATTTTATTTGATATTTTTCGTCTTAATTTATTTTCATTTAATTTTTCTATTTCATGTAGGAATCTCATAGGCCATCTCCTTTTGTCTTAATATTATAACTTATTTTTATATTTATTTCTATAGTATTATGATAAACTATTGTTAGTATAGAGGTGATAAGATGAAAATAACAAAAAAGATTATTAGAATAATTATTTTTATAATACTATTTGGATTATTTTTATATTTATTAAATGTTGCTAGATTAAATATTCAGTATCTTGTTTATAAAAGTAATTATAAAGAATCATTTAAAACAATTGGTAATAAAGATAATTATGTACCTCAAGGATTATGTTATTCTGATAAATATAATGTTATGTTACAAACTTCTTATAATGGTAAACATAATGTAAGTATGTTATATGTAATTGATTTTAAAACTGGTAAAACAATTAATTCATTAGAATTAAAAGATATGGAAGGTAATAATCAAACTAATCATGTTGGAGGTATTGCTACTGATAATGAAACAGTATGGATTACTAATGATTATCAAGTTGAAGAATACTCTTTAAAAGATATAATGGATACTAATAATAAGATTATTCAAAGTAATAATATTACTCCCCTACCAATTAGAGGTGACTTTTGCACTTTTCATGATAATACTCTATGGATTGGGGATTTTTACTTAAAGCCATTTTATGATGTACCAAATGGTAATCCATTATTATTGGGATATAATGGTAATAGTATTGATTATGCTAAACCTGATGTAGTTATATCTCTACCTAAAATGGTACAAGGATTAACATTTAATGATAAAAATGAATTTGTATTTACTAGATCATTTACTTATTTAGTATTATCTGATTTTAGTATTTATGAAAATATATTAGATAAGAAAGCTGACTCGACAATTAGAATTAATAATAAAGGAATACCATATTATAAATTAACTAAAAATAATTTGGTAAAAGAAATAAAATTACCTCCTATGGCAGAAGGATTATTCTATAAAAATAATTCTTATTATATTTTATTTGAAAGTAGTACTGACTATTATCCAATGGCTTCTCCAAAGATTAATAATATAATTCAATATAAAACAGATAAGTAGTTCTTATCTGTTTTTTGTTTTTTGATTATTATTTTCATCAATAATACTTACTTGATATCCATGACGTCTAGCAATTTCAATTAATTCTTCTGGAGAAGCTTTTTTTATTTCTTCTACTTCAAGTATTGCTCCACCATATCCTCCTACAAAGAAGGCAGGTTCTGTCTCATCAATAAGTATTTGTCTTAATTCTTCTATTGTCATATTGCACCTTATAGTAAGCTAGCAATAATTCCTATTGCAAATATTATTATTACTATGACTATTACGATAGATAAAAGCATAAGACCGATATAAATCCACATTAATACTTTAGCAAAAGTATTCTTTGGATATTTTACTCTTGCAACTATCATTAAAGCTAATCCTGCTAAATGACTTAAACTAGAAAATGCTGAGAAAAAAGTAAAACCTTTATCAAGTGTAAAACTAATTATCATATCTATTAAATATAATACTACAGGTGCAGCAATATATAATAGTAATGATAAAATACACATAAAATTTGCTTTTTTATTATCTTCTTCTGAAATAGTATTATTATTTGTTTGAACTACTGTTACTTTTTGTGGTTCTTGAACAGGAGCATTATTATTTGCTAAAGCACCACAATTAGTACAAAAAGAATCCCCATCTAATATTTGATTTCCACAATTAATACAATACATATAATCACCTATCTTAGTATAATCGTATCATATTTTGTTTTTATTATAAATATAAAAGAAAAAAGAATTACTATTTTACGTAATTCTCTTTAATATATGAAGCATCATATTGTTCAGTAACACGACTCTTATTATTAATGTTAGCTCCTGCTGCCATAGTAGTTTTACCAAAGTTAAGAGCTTTTCTATATGTTTCATATGCGTTATCACAATCTCTATCAAATTCTTGCATTGCATAGATATAACTAATTGTATTCCATAACTCTTCAGTATTTAATCTTACTTCATATGATTCATCACCAACTCTAATAAAATTAGATTCTGGTTCATTAGTAGCTCTTGCTGGTGGAATAACTATAGTATTGTAATCATTAACTGACATTTCTAAGTCATCAGCAATACTACCTTTTATTGTAGCCATCATGAATTCTATTGATACATTAGTACCATTTTCATAAATCCAAGCACTACAATAATCATATATAAATCTTAATTGTTTTAAAGCATTTAATTTTTGCTCTAATTGTACAACATCTTTACCATTATATTTAGAAGCTTCTATAAGTGCATTAACTTCATCTAATGAGTAATTTAATGATAATTCATATCTAGCTTGAGGTAATGCTTCTAATTGATCTACTCCTGTAAAATCAACTTTACCATCAATAGTTTCAACTATATCTAGATATCTTTCTAATTGATCAGCAGCCTCTATAATATTTAAATCTTCATTATATTGTAATCTTCCTGCTTCAATTAATTCATCAATTAATGTAACATCTCGTACATCAGAAATTGATAATACTTCGCTGGCACTAAGAGAAGACATATCTACAGATCCAGCACATCCAGCTAAAGTAAAAGCCATTGTACCGGCTACTAATAATGCTGTAGCTTTTTGATATACATTTAAATTTTTAATTCCTTTCATATTCTTTTACCCCCTTAAACTCAATGTGCATAAATTATACCACAAACGTTGCTTTTTGTCAATAATTGGACATAAAAGAAGGCTTTTAGCCTTCTTCTATTTCTTTTGAAATAACTAATTGGTATTTAGTTTTTGCACTTATATTTTCATTAAAACTACATGTTTGAAGTATTAATATTTTAGAATCTTCTTCTAATTTAATATCTTTATTTACTAAAGATTTTTTCTTTAATTTTAATAAATGTTCTTTATATGTTAATCCTCCAAAACTTTCTAAATTAACATAATCAAAATCTTGAGTTTCTATATAACTTGAAAATACTTCATATTTTCTTTTACCTAAAGAATCAGTTATATAAATATATGGATTTTCTTGTAAAAAGGATTGATTATTATAATTTGTTATTTTAACAAAAGGTAATTCTCCATATGGATCACTATGACCATATATTAATAATTTATTTGATTCTCTAATATTATTTCGATAATCTAAAAATGCTGCTCCATTATCATTATAATTATTATATATATCATGTTTTAAATAATAATCAGTATTTGATGTTTGTAATAATATTTCTTTTAAAACATTGGGTATTTCTACAATTCCAATTATATCTTGATTATTATATGTATTTTTTAAATTATTAATTAAATCTTCATAATTTACTTCTTCTTTTTGTACTACTACTTCTTCCTTAACCTTTACTTCTTCTGTTTTAGAATTATTGGTATATACTAAAAAAGAAAATAATATAGTTAGAACTACCAATAAAAATAAGCTTATTTTTCTTTTCATAGTAATCCCCCTTTTCTTTGGCATATTATAACATAATGCTTTATTATTATCAATAAGATAAAAAGATTAGAAAAATCTAATCTTTTTTAAAAACTAAATACATAATCATCTGTATCTTCATTTGATACAGTTTTTGTTCTTCCACGTGACATAAATCTTTCTTGATATTCTCTCATTATTGTAGACTGATTATCAAAAACAATTAAATCTTTTGGATGAACTGCCATTTGACTTTTATCATCTAAAGTAATAATTATATTTGAAGAGTTTGGGTATCTAATATCAGTAATAGTAACTACTGCTTGACGATTACCTTTATGGATTAGCGCTCTATCTATATGTGGTTTATCTACTGGTTTACCAGTAAATGGTAAATATGTTGGATCCATAACTTCTTCCATCTTCATTGCAGATACTGAATCAGAATCATATAATGTTATATCTGCTGGATGTAAATTTAATCTTGTTCCATCACATAAACTTAAAGTTAATAAATGGTCATTAACTCTTCTTACTGCTGTTACATCCATAGATACTAGATTATCTCCTATTGAAACCATTGCCCTTGCATTACTCATATTATCACTCCAATTATATTTTATTTCATATTAATTATATCATATTTTTTTCTTTAATCAAATAAAAAAGAGCGTTACCGCTCGATTTTATTATTGTTCATTTGCTCTTCTTGCTACAACTATTGTATAGCTTGTTGCTAAAGCTGTAACAATCATTTCAAATAGAACACTATTATTATCTTGTTGTACCATCATTACTCCAGTATTTGGAGGAGTAATTTCAGGTACTGGACCATCATAAGTATTATATACATCGAATCCATCAATTGTAGTTTTATAGTATTCTACAGCTAATTCACGAATAGAATAAACTATTTCAACTCCAACCTCTCCTTCTTTATACTTCCATAATCCAGTGAATGTATAAGTCCATTCATTTGCTTCTGTTAAATCAGCAGTAGCAATAACTTCACCATCAGCTAATAATTCAATAGTAACTGATTTAGGTCTCTTCTTATACTTATTCTCTTCATCTTTCCAATACTTATTAACAGTGATTTCTCCTGTATCATTATATGGAACTCTATCTTTTGGATTAGTAACTGTATTATTCAATTCAGTTGTATCTCTTTCTTGTTCAACTTGTGTAATTATTGGTTCTTTATATAAATCAACATTATCTTCTGTAATAACATATTGAATTAATTGTTTGTTTCTATATTTTGGTAATCCATCAAATGTGCAGCTCCATCCACTAGCTTCAGTAATAACTTTTGATGCAACTTCATTTTCTAAATCAGTTGACTCATAAATTCTTACTGTAATAGATTCTGGTCTATCACCTGATTGATTATCCCAGTCATCCCAAATCTTCTGAACATTGTAAGTAATTGTCATTGGTTCATGATCATTTGTGATAATGAAATCATATTCAGTTTCACCTGTTGCGATATCCTCAGACATTGTATAGTTAGAATCTAATTCTGGTTCAGTAACTGTATAAGTAATTTTTTGTCCTACTGCACCTTCTTTATAAACTGGTACAGCATCGAATGTTACTTTCCAACCATTTTCTTCACTAGCAACAAGTCTTTGAACTTCATTTTCACCTGCCATTAATGCAAATGTAACACTATCAGGTCTTCTATCATCATTATCATCATCATCATTCCAAACCTTACTTGCTGAGTAAACAGCTTGTTCTGGTTCATGAGTATTTGTAACTGTTAATGTTCCATCATCTTCAGTACCATATGCAGTTACTGAGTAATCAGCTACTTCAGCTTCAGTTATTTGATATGTAATCCAAGATCCTTGATAGAATATTGGAACATTTTCAAATACTCCAACCCATCTATTTGGATCATTTGGATCTAAATCTTCTTCAGTTAATGTGATTGTTTTTGGAACTTTATCAGTTTCAACATTAATTACATTTTCATCTTTATCAGTAATTGTTCCTGATAAAGTAATTGTAACTGGTTTTCTCTTACCATCTTGATTATTAGCATCATTCCAAATCTTAGCAACAGGAATATCTTTAGATAAATCCTTAATTGTATTAATTATAGCTGTATTTTCTACTACATCAACATCATAGAATTCTCTAATTTGATCTGTAATAACTTCTTCAGCTCTATAAGTAATTGGTGTTGCTACACCATTAACATTTCTGTTAGCTGGTAAGTTTTCAAAAGTATATTCCCATCCATTTTCTGCATTTAATTTAGTTTCTCCAACTTTTACATCCTTATCATCATATAAGTAAACTGTAATTTCAGTTGGACGATGTTTTTCTTTATCATCACTATCTATCCATGTCTTAGAAACAGGTACATTAATCTTAGCTGTTTCATGAGTATTAGTAATTGTTGTTCCATCATCTTCAACTTTAGATGTGTATCCAGTTGGTAAACTAACTTCTTTTACTTTATAAGTAATTGGTGTTGCTTTACCATTTACATTTTTATTTGCAGGCAATCCAGTTATAGTATATGACCAATCATCAGCAGTCATATCACCACTAACTTCTTTAGAAGCTACAACTGTATTTGGATCATCTACATCATAAACTTCAACTGTAATAGTTGTTGGCCTTAGAGCATCTCTATTTCCATCATCTACCCATACTTTCTTACCAGATATTTGAGTTTTCTCTGGAGTATAAGTATTAGTAATAGTTGTTCCATCCTCTTCAACTTTAGATGTATATCCATCTGGTACATTTACTTCTTTTACTTCATAAGTAATTGGAGTCTTAGTACCATTTACATTTTTATTTGCAGGTAATCCAGTAAATTCATATGACCATTCGGCACCAGTCATACTACCAGTAACTTCTTTAGAATCTACAATTGTATTTGGATCATCAACATCATAAACTTCGATTGTAATAGTTGCTGGTCTTACAGCATCTCTATTACCATCATCTTCCCATACCTTTTTACCACTTAAACTTGTAGGTTCATTTGTATGAGTATTTCTTACACTATAATCACCAAAGTATTCTGGAGCATTATAGTTAGGTAAATTATTTATTTCATTACCATTTTCATCAGTTTCAGTAATAGTATAAGTAATAGTTTTTCCTCCATTGTAGAATTCATCTAAACCAGTAAAGCTATAAGCCCATTGATTTGGATTTCCTTCTACTGCAGTTGCAGAAGTAACTATTTTTGTTTCAGTTTTAACAACTTCTCCATCAACAGTTCCAGTTAAAGTAACATAGATTGATTGTGGTCTTACTACATCTCTGTTACTGTCATCGTTCCATTCTTTTACACCTTCAACATCAACAGTTGCGGTTTCATGAACGTTAGTATATGTAATAGTAAACTCTTGAGCTCCTGATTTATCATCTGTTTTAGATTTTTCAACTTTAGGATCTCCATCTTTTGCTGTATAACCAGCAGGTCTACTAATTTCAACAACTGAATACTCTATTTCTTCTCCAGCTGATCTTCTAGGTAATCCTTCTTTACTAGTTACCCAGTTACCTTCAGAATCTACATTTTCATCAGTTAACTTAAATGTTACATCTTTATGTGCTCCAGGAATTAATAATCCTTTATCATTTGTTAACATAAATGTAACTTCATCTCTTAATCCATCTTGATCATTCTTATCATCCCATTTTTTGATAACTGTTACTTTTGTTTCAAATGGATTATGTGGATTAGTAACTTCATTTCCATCTATTTCTGGTTTATCATAATCATCTACTTGTTCTTCAGAAATAGTATAAGTTATTAATTGCCCATCAGCATATTTTGGTAAGTTTTCTACTGTAACTGACCATTCATTAGTTGCTGCACCTTCAGGTTTAGAAACAGTAACTTCTTCTGCAGGATATGCTACTTTATCAGTATCAGTAAGATTTCCATTATTATCTCTTTCCTTAATTGTACCAGTTAAAGTAACTGTAATACTATCTGGTCTTATACCATCTTGATCATCACTATCATCCCAGATTTTCTTAACAGTATATTTAATAGTAATATCATCTGGAATTCTTGTGTTTGTAACAGTAAATCCTTCTTTAGTACTACCTTCAACTTCACCTATTTCATAATGTGTATTTGTATAATTTTCAGTTAAAGTGTACTCTATTTCAGCCCCGTTTTCATACTTAGGTAAATCAGTAAATTTATCTTTCCAGTTATTTGAAGCTGATAATGTCTTAGTTCCTACAGTTGTATTACCATTCTTTAATGTAACAGTAATAGGAGTTCTTAATCCTTGTTCATCATTGTTATCTCCTACCCATATCTTCTCTACAGGAATTTCTATAGTCTTATCATCTTCTCTTGTATTAGTTACTGTAAATGTACCAGTTTTTTCATCAAAACTGATATCAGTTGTATAATGATCAACTTTAACTTCTTCTAAGTCATATTCAATTTCTTCTCCATCTTCATACTTAGCAACGTGTTCAAATACACCTTTCCAACTATTTGCTGAATTCAAAGTCTTTGTACCAATAGTTTCAGTACCTTTTAATAATTTAACAGTGACAGCTGTTCTTAATCCCTCAGAACCATTGTCATCTTTTAACCATACCTTTTCAACAGGAATGTTAATATAAACTGATTCATGTTTATTAGTAATTGTAGTTAATTTTCCTACTACTTTACCATCTTCTTCTATATTAGTTACTACAGGAGTTTGTTGTGTATATTGTGATGGTAAATTAAGTTCTGTCCAAGTATATGTAACTTCTTGTCCATTTGCATATTTAGGTAAATTTTCAACAGTTGCTTTCCATTCATTACCTGAATTTAATGTAACAATTGTTTCATCTTCATCATTTAATTGTACTTGTAAAGAAGTTGGTCTAAATCCATCATGATTACGATCATCATCCCATACTTTAAATACAGATGCTTTTGTTACTGTATCCTCAGGAATTCTTGTATTAGTTACTGTAACTAATCCATCTTTTGGATCCCCAGATTGTTCTGAAGTATAGTGATTAGCTAATTCACCCAATTCTTCTTGAACTGTATAGTTGATTTCTCTTCCACCACTAAATCTTGGTTGTGGTTTAAATGATCCTTCCCAAGCAGTAGTCTCAACACTATCAGTTTTACCATCTAATGTAACAGTATCTACTACAGTACTACCATTCATAAGTTTAAATTTAACTTCACTTCTTAATCCTTCAGCTCCGTCATTGTCCCCTGACCATTCTTTTTTAACATCAATATTTACTTTTTCATATCTATTAGTAGCTTCAATTGTATAAGTTCTATTGTTCTCAGTAATAGTACCACTAATTGTATCTGAATTAGTTACTGTTTGAGGATTAGCAGTTCTATCTACTAACACTCCATTCACTTCTTCTTTATATTTAACTTTTTCATCTAATTTAACTAAAGTATAATCATCTAAATCAGTTTCTGTAATATCAAATGTTGATCCAGTATGTAAGTTGAAGAAACGTAAGTTATAACCAGCTTTTAGTTTAACAGTTAAACTAGTTCCATTTACAGCACGATATGATCCACCATCTAATGTCCAATTATCTGGTGTTTCTTCTAATGTAACATAGTTTCCATCAGCATCTTGAACACTAAACCATAGCCAGTCATTGTATTTAACATTATCCTCACTTGGAATCATGTTACCTTCATCATCTTTTTGAACTACATCTATATCAAATGTAAATTCATCTTCAGGGTCAGCTGTAGGTCCATCTACAATCTTAGTAATATTTAAGTTACTTCTACGATGGTTCTTAGCTTTAATGCTAGTAGCCTCTGTAGATTCAACATAAATATTTCCGTTTCCTAAATCGTAGTATTTTTTACCATCAATTTCTTTATAAGTATCTCCACCTAAATCAGGTATATTTTCTTCTACTAATAATAATTTCTTTAAAGACCCATTAATCAACATAGGGTGAACAACTTCAGTTTCAAGTTGCCAATAATAAGCTTCAGATCCTAACTCATCAAATTTATAATCATGTCCAGCATCTAAAACTTGTAGAGTATTTCCATTTAATCTTGCTAAACCAGTAGCAATAGAAATATCATCTAATGAATAATTATTTGTATTATTCAATGTAGCTTTACAAGTATCAGTAAAGCAGAACTCTTCATAACCTGTTCCATCATTCTTTAATAATCTAACATCAACAGGTGCTTTATCATGTGAGTCAATTGTATTATCCCAATCCTTTGAAATTGAGATAGAATCTGCGATTGTATTAACTGAAGGTAACTTATTAAAATCAATAGTTTGAGGTCCTGCCTCATCTCTAGTATCATCATAAGTTAATGTAACATTTTCTGTATTTGTATCTAAAGAATAAGTATAACCATCTATAGCATTACCATTTTGATGTAAGTATTGTCTTACTTCAGTTGGTAAATCACCATATTCAATAACTCCATTTTCTAAGTCAGCAATATAATCATATGTAGTTTGAGAAGGATATACATCGAAAGTTACTCTATATGTAACACCATTTTCTAGAACTCCCTCTTCTTTTAAATCCCAAACAACTGCTCCATTAACTAATTTAGCTTGAAGTTTAGGTTCAGACTCTGGTTTATCCCATTTTACAAAATCACCAGATTCATTAGTCTTATAATATTTATAACTACTCTCATCTACTTCAAGTAATTCAACAATTTGAGATCCTACTTTTACTTCATTAGTAGTTCCATCACTAATAACTGCATCAGCAATACCAGCTAATTGAATATTTTCTAGTATTTCAGCAAATGCATCTTCTAACTCTGCAGTATTAGAAGCTGAATAATTATTACCAGCTGGTGCTCCTGCAGCTGTAGTTAAATCACTCATGTAACCTGCACCAACAGTAGTTCCATAAGCAAATATAGTATAGAATTTATCTGCTCCTACTTTTGCTGCTAATGTTGAAGCATCATCAGTAGCTTGAGTATATGATCTTTCCATATTTGGCTCAGTTTCGCCACCAGTTCCATATACACCATAACCTTGATTCCAGTTTCCATATCCACCATCAGATGAATGGAATGTTGGAGAACCATCTGAGAAGAATATTACATATGTTGGATCATTATCACCAAAATTAATTCCATTTGCTTCATCTAAAGCATCTTCCCAGTTTGTTCCACCATTAGCATTCAATCCCAATAAAGCTTGATTAAATTCAGCTGGGTCATTTGTTTTAATAATATTTGTTCCAGCTGTTGTTGCAAATGAAACTAAAGCCATTTCAACAGTATCATCTGGATTCCCTTCTACACTATTATTAGCAAGAAGTGTATCAGATAAGTTCTTAACAGCTTTTTGAGTTGCTTGCATTCTTGTCATACTTCCATCTGATCTTCTATAACGTTGACCTGTATAACGAACTTCTGTACCATTATCATCATACCAGAATGTTCTGTTACCCGCACCTCCATGTCTTATTAATGGTACATATTCACCATTAACTAAACCATAAAGACCAGTATCATTTGAATTAGTTGCAGTATAGTGGATTCCACTAGTACCAGAACCTTCTCCCATACTTCCTGATCTATCAACGATAACAATAACGTTAACTTTTGGGACTTGTTTTTCAGATTCACCTTTTACATCTAAAGATATCTTGTAAGTTCCATCTCTATTAGGTTGTCTATCTTTATAAATATAAGGTTTTTCACCTGCAGCGAACCACTTTTGTAATGTAGTAGAAATAAACCCTTTTCCACCAATTCCAAAAGAAGCCACCATTAAAATAGCTAATAAGACCAAGCCCAGAGTCTTACCGCTAAAGGCTTTCTTTATTATAGAGCCCCCTGATTTTTTCATTAAATTCACCCTTTCTTAAACATGAATATTCGATTTGACTTACTATAATAATCATCTAAAACAACGTTGTCAAGAAAATTTGTTGTTTTTTCAACTGAAAAACATTAAAAAATTTAATTTTCATATAATAATTTTTGTTTTTTTATAAAAAAACAATAAAAAAAAACGACTTTTGTCGTTTCTTTATTATTAATCAATATCTGGTCCAATAATCTTATTTGGTCCACTAGCAACTAATTGTCTTTGATATATTTTTTGTACTTGTGGTGGAGTATTTTTATCAAAAACAGTTGCTTCTTCAGTCATACATTCTAATATAAAATTATCTAATCCTCTTTCTCTAATGTATGGATTTCTTATTTGATATTCATCTAAGAATTTAGTACCAATTGTTTCTAATACTATTCTTCCATCTGGTAAATATCTTTCAATTACAAATAGAGGCTCACTACTATAACCTAAGTTTTGTTCATAACCACTTTGTCCAGAACTAGAACCTGTAATTGTAATCAAAGTATTATCAATTACTGATGTTTCAAATAAATGATAATGGGCTGCATTAATCTTATCAATTCTAGGAAGATTAGGAGCCATCTTACTTAACCATTTAGAAATACTTACTGTAGGAGATGCTGATCCTCCTCCTTTACCAAAAGAATGAGAATACAAAGTATTATATCCATTAATAGTTCTGAAACCATATGGAGCATTTACAAAGTCTCCTCTACTATTTACTAAGAATTCTGTTAAAGTAAGATCCATATCACTTCCTGTATATGCTTTAATTGTTTCTAATTCTTGTCTTAGTATTTCTGTTTCATTATAACCTTTATAATTCCAATCACTATTAGTTTCATGATTACCTTCTACTATATCGGTAAATTCTAAGTTAACTATTTTTGATAATTTTTCTCTTATTTCACTTTCATATGGTTTTAATCTTCTTGGTAATTTTAAATCTACTGTATTATAATCTATTCCTCTTTTTATACGAGTAGCGTTTTCATATATACCTTTTCTTTCTTCTATTAAACCAATTGATGCTAAATGGTCCATTATATCTCTAGAAGTATATGTATCAATTAATCCATCTTCAGTATGTCCTTCAAATCCTCCTGATATTATTCCTAATCCTTCTCTCATATATGGTCTCATCAATTTAGTAGCACTAACCATTTGCTGAGTCATAGAATTAGCTCCAGTATGTCTTGCTTCATTTGGATATTTACCATAATTAGAACCTTGCTGTAAATCACCATTTATTATTAATCCTGTTGGATTACATTGATAAAACAAATAATCTAAGAATTTAACGGCATAATCAGGTCTTTCAGCAATAGAACCTATATGCCAATCATTAATAATACCTACTGTTTTTTGATCAAATCCTTGTCCTGTTTTTTGAACATGATCCATTACTTCTTTTACTCTCTTATAGTATGGAACTATTATCATTCTATCTCTTATATCACCTGATATCATCCAACCACCTGGATAATTAGGTTTTGAACTAATTTGAGTAACTCTCTTATATGTAGGATCTTGTAGTACATGCTCCTTGATACCTGCTAATAATTCAGGATTTTCCATATAATAACTATCATTAATCATAGGAGGAACATTCATAGTAAACTCATCACCTTCATAAGCTATAGACATAAATGGTTGTTTACTATCTACAAATAATTGAGGTGTTCTTACTAATTTAGATTTATCTACTACATCTGATTGATATAATCTTAAATTCTTCATTACACTAGAATTACCTCTTGAACTTCTACCATTAGATGCTATTAAATTAACAGATATTGCTGGATCTTCTTGACTATATTTATCTATAGTAGAATAAACTACCCTAAACATATCTGTATCTTCTAAGAATTCAGGTTTAATTAAACCATTTGATTCTCCTAAAGGTAATCCTTCTTTGTATCTCTTAATAGCATGGCATACTCTACTAACATTAGTATGAGTTTCTTCATCAGTATAAAGTCCTGCTACATCTTCTCCACTACGTATCATATAAGGAATTAATTCTTGAATTATAATTGGTCTTACCCAATCAAATTTAGATTTTAAATCTTCTCTTTTTAAGAAATTATTACCTTTAACACCCTGCTCTCTTACATATATTTTAAATAAGTCTTGATAAAGATTATATTCTTCATCACCCATTTGATATACTACTTTAATTCCTGCTTTATTAAGTTTTCTAATTACTTTTCCTGCAGCTTGTAATCTTGAATCTAATGTTTCATATGTAGGATCTGATAGTAATCTACGTGAAGTTTGAAAATGATAATAAGTTGAATATATTAATCCTTGAATATATACAGTATCTACATTATTAGCAATAGCCATATCTATCATATTATTAGTATCTACTTCACTATGATAAATATTACCAAAATTAGAACCTGCCATAAACATTAATAATGGATATCCATCTCTTTCTTCTATTGGAGAAAGATTTTTTAATTCTCTTCTATTCTTTCTTTCTTCTTTTATGAAAGTAGCTCCTATACTATCAAGTGTTTTTTCATCTAAAGTTGCTGTACTATTAGTTACAAAATAATTATTCTTTCTAGATTCATCTTTATAAAGCATAATATAGTCTTGTACATGTTTTTTTAGTAATGGATATGCTTCTCTTAATTGATTCATATGAGGAATAAATGCTAAGTCTATATCAAAGCAATTTTCTTTTACTGAATCACTAATAAATCCATCTCTTCTTAGTACTTCTTCTAGTTTTTCTACACCTTTACTTGTACTAATATCTATACCAGAAACAAATTTAACATAACTTCCTCTACCTTTAAATAATCTCTGATATCCTTCAAATATATTATCATTAGCAAGAATATGCATATCACCATTTTTCTTTATATCAGCAGTTAGATATTTAACTAAGTCTTGATAATTATCTCCTCTTGCTAAATATGAAGTCATATGAGAAGCAAGTTTTTTAAATACTTCAAATTCTCTTTTAGATAATTTATTTCTTGTATATTTTAATAAATGTTCATAATGATCTTGCTCATCATATTTTTTATTTTTTACATATTTTTGTATTTTAGTTAAACTAAATTCTCTTCTAAATAATTCATCTATAAGTTCATGATTAACATATTTTTTCTTTATTTCTATATCTATATTCTTTTTATCTGCTAAGTATAATTGTTTTAATATTTCTTTTCTTTCTTTTTTATCTTTAGCTTTTAATAATTCTGGTCTACCTGCTAAAACTGCTTCTATATAACTTACATATAATGATGGTTTTAGAGCTTTAACCATTTCTACTGATGATAAGCCAAATAATCTACATATATACTGTTCTTTAGAAGTACATGCTTTCATTAATAACGTATTATAAATAGCATTTTGAACATTAGCATCTTTTCTATCAAAGAATAATACATATGGTTTAGTAGTAGAAATATGTTCTGATAATCCTGCCAAAGATGCAGTCACGTAAAAACCACCTACATGTCCAATCATAATAGGTGCTTTCTCGCCTTCATATTCATCTTGAAATTCTTTAATCATAGTAGAAAAATCATCAGAAGAACATAATTTAACCTTTTCCCCTTTACCGATTTCTGAATCAAACGTTATCCCATTGTTTTCTAGATAAGTAATTAAGTTAGTTTCTCTAAACTTTCTTAAATCTTCGCTTCTCGCCATATTTTTTCCTCCCTAAAAAAAACGGCACTGGTGGCGTCGTTTTATAATAATAAGCATAGATTAAGTTGTCCAAACATGATATATCCCATATCATCAACCTACTCTCTATGTTAATTGTATCTTTTTTTTTAAACTATTTCAACAAATCATACAGAGATTTTACATATTTTTTTCCACATCTTTTTTTATCGGGAGCATAAAGTATTGATTTTCCACCATCTTTTTCCCATCCCTCACAATTTTTTCCATAGTCGTCTAAAAGTATAATTTTACGGTTTGGAATGTAAACTTTGTTTTTGGGTTGTTCTGGTAGAACATATATAATAGGAACTTCTATTCCTAATTCTCTTAAAAAAAGACATTTTTCTTCTCCTTCTTTAAATGAATGAATTCTTGTAATAATGCCTTTTAATATTTCTAATCTTTGTAATTCAGTAAATACTTCATCAGCACCCTCAATAAGATTACATTCATGCAAAAACTCTCTCCACTTTATTCCAGATAAATAATCCATCCATTTATTCAAAGCCGTCTCTTCTTGCATTACTTCTTTAAATCTAGTTTGAGAATCTAAGAATACTCCATCAAAATCAGATAATAAAATATCTCCATCTTTAAAATACTTCATAACTTCTCCCCCTACTTTCATTTTAACAATTAATTATCTAAAAAACAATTGTATGTTGCTTAATTACTATTAATAAGTTATAATAGTTCACTAGATGGGGAGGTTGTATTATGAGTTATAATACACAATTAGGAAGTGTGTTTTCTTTATTACACTTGAAATTAATAGAAAGAGATAATTTTTTATATGTATTAAATCTTTCAAATGAAGAATTAAGTAAAGTTACTAATGAAAGAAATGGTCTACGTTTTGATTTTAGAATGAATGATACAAACTACAGTTGTAGCTATAATAATCATTTTATTGCAATATCAAATGATAATAATGAAAGTATTTCATTTACTGGAGGAGGAGTTTTCTATCAAAAGAAAAATGATAATTCTCCTTATAATAAATCTTTTGTTATATTAAGTGATGATTTAATTACTTTCTATCAAGCAGACGAAAAAGGTTATGCTGCCAGTCTTAAAACCGAATATGGTTTTAAAAGAATGGAAAAATCTATTACTATAGAAGATAATGGATGTTTGAAAGAAGATATTATTGTTGAAAATGTTGATGGTGTTCCTACTGAAAAGCATAGAATTAGAAAGTATGATGAAGAAGGAAAAATGCTTACTGGAAAATTATTTGATGTAACACTTGATATTAAAGTTGAAGATTATATTAAAAATGAATTATTAACTAATCCAATAGTTAACGATTCACTTAGTCAATTAGAAAACTTTATTCCTAATTCTGTTAATTATTGTTCATACAGTATGCCTTTAATTAATCAATTACTATTATTAATTAAAGAACAAAAGAATAAATAAAAACACTCATATGAGTGTTTTTTTATTCTTCATTTACTTCTATTAAAGAAAATATATTATCTTCATTTAGTTCTTTAATATTAATTATTACTCCTTCTCCTACTACTATACCACCTAAATCAGTAATTTCTCTTTTTAAGGCATTCATTGTATTACCTGTTGCATAAATATCATCAACTAAATAGAATCTCTTTCCCCAGTATTCTTCTCCGACAAGCTTAGGTAACTCTAAAACATCGTCTCCATATTCTTTTGTATAATTAGCAACACTTAAGACTGTTGTTGGAGGGAGTTTTCCTTTTTTTCTTACTGGAATAAAACCAGCATTAATCGAGGTTGCAAGCATTGCTCCTAACAAGAAACCTCTAGCTTCTGGTCCTACAATATAATCTATTTCTTTATCTTTTAATTCATTAAGAAATAATTCTTTAATTTCATTAAGTGTTTCTTTTTGTAAGAATAATGGTGTGATATCAATAAACTCTATACCTTTAGTAGGAAAATCTTTTTCTGTTCTTATATTTAATTCATTTTTAAATTTATTATTTAATATTTTCATATAATCACCTTTGTTTTACTATTAATGGTTCTGATGAAATAAATGTATAATAACCATCTTGTTCTTCAAAAGTAAATCTATACATTGTACCTAAATTATATGGATACATTCCATCATATTCACCAATTAAGTACATTTTATCATAATCAGAATACATATTATTACTATTTTCTTCTAGGAATAATACACGTATATCTATTTCTAATATTTTACCTCTTCTGGTTTCTTTTATAGGTTTATAAAAATACAGTAATTTACTATTATCTTCACAATTAGAGTTTTGTTTAACAAACGTTTTTGTTGCTTTATCATAATTATATAAATGACAAGATTCATTAAAATTTATTGTTTCTGGATTAAATACATAATCTTGACCTAATTGTTTTTTTACTTCTTTAGTATATTCTTCTAGAGATATTGGTTTTTTAGGTCTATAGAACTTATTATTTTCTGCTATATAGTAAGCTCTATAATTAGAAATATCTTTAGCAGATACTTTTTTATCTTTAACAAATTCTTTTATTAAAGCATTATTATCTCCACCATTTATTAAATCTTCAATTAGAGGAGATTCATCAGTTTCTTTTTGATTATATATTTCTACTACTATTTCTGGTTCTGTATTTATTTCTGATTCATGATGCATAAATGGTATATGATCAGTCATTCTTGCCCAGATAAAAGTAAGGCACAATAAAACTACTAATATAATTAATATTATTATTTTTAATATAAAAGGTATTTTATTGTTTTTCATATTGTCACCTATTATAAATATATCACTAATTAAAGTTTGAGACAATTTTTTAAGGATGTAATATTATTGCTTTACACATAAAAAAGATATGTATAATACATATCTTTTATTAATATATGGTGTACCCGACGAGAGTCGAACTCGTGACCTATCGCTTAGGAGGCGATTGCTCTATCCAACTGAGCTACGGATACATAAAAGGAGCTATTTGTAGCTACAAGTAGCCCCTATTTTTTGATATAGTTTTTTCATTGTACCAACTCTTATATTTTTATTTTTTATTTTGGCTTTGGTTTCTACTTTTTCAAAAGCATTATAATCCATCTTTTTATAATCTATTATTGTTATTGAAGTTAATTCTTTATCTTTAATAGATACTTCTCTTTTGAAAAAATTTAATTTTTTATACTTTTCTATTATTTCTTTTTCTAATTTTAAATAGTTTTCTAATAGTTCTTTATTACTAGAAGTTATTACTTGTTTTGTTTCTACATTTTTTACTGTCCATAGTTTAAAATTAACTGTATAAATATAATCTGCATGAGGATCTCCTGGAGCACTTGAAAACTTGCATACCATCTTACCTGATGGTGGAAAATAGATAAACATAGCTACAATTAACAATATTATTGCAAGTATAGCTACTGGTCCTCCTTTTCTAGCTAAATCTCTTGTAGACATAAACAATCACCTCTTTTTATAATTCTTGAACTACTGTAATAATCATTGGTTTAGTACCAGTTTCTTGATAGAAGAATTTGCCTAAAACTTCTCTTACATCATTTTTAATATTATTATAATCTATTCTTTTATTGTTATCTTTAATATTATCTTCTATTACTTCACGAGATATTCTCTTTGTTTCTTCAAGAAAATCTTGACTTTCTTTAACATAGATAAATCCTCTTGTTAATATTTCTGGTCCACCTAATATTTCTTTTGTATCTTTATCAACAGTACAACTTATAATAACAATACCATTTTCTCCTAACATTTCTCTATCTTTTAATACTAAGTTACCTATATCATTTTGGCTTTTACCATCTATAAGTATTTCATCCACTTCAATGTGTTCAGTAGAATTAGTGTTTTCTCCATCTACTAGTTCTAAGACATCACCATTTAGTTTTAAAATAATATTTTCTTTTGGTATACCAATTTCTTCTGCTATTTCAGCATTAGCATACTGATTACGATATTCTCCTTTTACAGGGAAATAATACTTTGGATTCATTAAATTAATCATTAACATTAAATCTTCTCTTGATGAGTGGTGTAATAAATGTTTTTTATTTGATAATGATACTGCATCTGCTCCTAGCATTGCTATATCATCCATAACAACTGCTGTTCTTTTTTCTATTCCTGCATATGTAGGTTCTGTTATGAATATTGTATCATTTTCTTTTATTTGAATATATTTATCGAATCCTTTGATAATTCTTTCTAAATTAGCATATGGTTTTTCTTTTTCATCTGATATTAATACTACAGAATTTTTATTTTCTATATCTGCTAATGTTCCTATCTTGTCTCTATCTAATTTTAAATAACCATCTTCTATAGCACTATTAATCATTTCTTGTAATGGTTTTCCCATTATAACTATTTTTCTATGAGTTTTAGATACTTCATCGAATATTTCTTGAATACGATAATAATGTGCTGGAAAAATAGTTGCTATTATTCTATTATCAGTTTTTGCAAGTACATCTCTTATAAACCCTTTTACTCTACAGTTTGGAGATGTATGACCTTCTTTATCTGCATAAAAAGATTCACTTAATAAACATAAAACACCTTGTTTTCCAACATAAGCTAATTTACCAATATCTGTTTTATATGCTCCTTGCATGGTAGAATCAAATACGAAATCTCCTGTATAAACTATTGCTCCATCTGGAGTATATAAAACATAACAAACAGCTTCTGGTATAGAGTGTGTAACACTAATTGGAAAAACTGCATTATTACCAAAATTTATTTTAGTATGAGGTTTAATCTCATTAAATTTAACTTTTTCTAATAATTCCGGTTTAATATCATTTTTTGCTATTTTCAAAGTAAGTTTAGTTCCATAGACTGGTACTTCAGGAATTTGTTCTAATACATCAGCAATTCCTCCTATATTACCATCATGTCCATGAGTTAAAAATATACCTTTAATCTTACTTTTATTCTGTATTAAATAATCAATTGTTGGAATAATATAATCTATTCCTAAATTGATATCATTGTCATACTTTAGGCCCGCATCAAATACAAATATTTCTTCATCTACGTTTACTACATACATGTTTTTACCGTTCTCATTTAAACCACCTAAAGCAAATATTTTAATTTTACTCATAATTCCTTCCTTTCTATTATTTTTCTATTTTTTATTATATCATGTTTTATTAACATTGATAAGAACAAACAGCTATATCATTATATCAAAAATAATTAAAAAAAGCTATCTTTTGATAGCTAATTTTTCTAAGGCATATTTTGCAGCTTCTTGTTCTGCTTCTTTCTTAGATGATCCTACTCCTGTACCATAAACTATTCCATCTATTATTACCTCCATAGTAAATGTTTTATCATGAGCAGGTCCTTCTTCTTTAACAATGTTATACTCAATAGACTTTTGTTCTGTTTGAACAAATTCTTGTAAACTACTTTTATAATCACTAAAGAAATTAATATTAGGATCTTCTATATAAGGTACTACTACTTTTAAAATAACATTTCTTACAGTAGCATACCCCAAATCTAAATAGATTGCTCCCATTAGGGCTTCAAAAATATCTGCTACTATGGCTTTCTTTGGAGAAGCTCCATCTTTTGATTCTCCATGTCCTACTAGAATATATTTTTCAAGTCCTAAACCCGTTGCATAACTATAGTTTGCATTTTCACATACATAGGTTGCTCTTACTTTAGTCATTTCTCCTTCATTTTCTTTATGATGAGTATATAAGTAATCTGCCATAACTAAATCAAGTACTGCATCTCCTAAAAATTCTAATCTTTCATAATTATTTTTTACTTTATGTTCATTTACATAAGAACTATGAGAGAAAGCTGTTTTATATAATTCAATATTTTTAGGATTAATACCTAATTCATTAAATAGATCTTCCATAAAATCACCAACATAATTATAACAAAAAATGTATGACTAATAAAGTTATATTTTTATTAGATTTAAAATATTACTTTTAATAAATTGTATATATAAAAATCAATAATTAATAATAATTTGTGTGTCTTTTTATCATTTTATTCTTTTTACAAGAAATTTCTTATATGTTATTTTAAGTGCTTCCTCAACTCTTAGGGGGTTCCTATGAGGAGATGATATTATGAAGAATAAGGAAGTCTATTTCTTTATAATAATCATTTTACTATTTATAGTAATCTTTGGATTAGTATTTAAATAATAAAAAAGCACTTAGTCTTTCGACTCAAGTGCTCCAACAAACTGGAAGCATTTGGATTACCAAATGTCCTCAATTTGAATATATCATATTACTATTATTTTTTCAATAAATAAAAGACTGTTTTTACAGTCTTTTATCTTACATCTTTCATTAAACTTGCTTCTATATACATCATTTGTCTTAATAATGTACTATCAATATAATCTACTAAACTAATTATTCTTTCATCTTCCTGTAATTCTGTATTAGATAAAGATAATATTTTTAATTCTGCAGTTGCTTCATCTATTTCATCATTTGTATATGGTTTCTTACCTTCTTCTAATTCTTCTATTCTCTTACTATATAGAGTTTCATCTCTTTTGTTTTTAGCTTCTTTTCTTGCTAGAAATTTAAATGCAGCTACATAGTTATGTTTATCAGTTGCTTCTTTTTTAATACGATCATCTTCTAAATAATAATCTTGAAGGGCTTTTGGTGATAAAGATAACATATAAGCTATTTTACTATTAATACTTTCTTCTAAGCCTTCTTGATCTTTGAAATTATCTAATTGAATACGTTTCCACTCTTTGAATGTTTTTAAATTAGTATAATATTGTTTCTTCAAAGAAGTAAATTTTAGATGAATCTTATCATACTTTATTTTTTCTTCTTCAGAACTGTTTGCTATAATTTTAGCTTCTTCAATAAATTCATCAATTGCTTCTTTACCATAGCCACCACCATTAAGTGTTTTTAATTCTTCAGCACGATTTTCAATATATTTATCGAAATTCATACGATAACCCATTTTAAATTTAAATTCTCTATCAAATTCCTCAATAGCTCTATGTTTTTCATCATCAGTTAAGTGTCTATCATGACTTACTCTTTCTGAAGCATCATATAATTTTCTTAGTTCTTCTTGGTATTCAGTAATTAATCTAGATTGTAATTCTCTAATTTCTTTTAGAGCATTACGCATTTCAATTCTATCTGTAATAGATGCTAATCTTTCTAATGATTTAGTTTTAAACTCATCTATTTTAAGTTCTCCATAACCCCCACGATCTAATCCTTTTAATTCAAGAATCATTGCATTAATTCTTTCTTTATAATCAATAGGTAGACCCATATCATCATGGAAATCTTCAATTATAAGATTTTTCATTTTATCTTTATCAGCCTCTGATACAGACATAGTATCTACTGCTTGTATTTGTTCTTTTACGCCTTGTAATTTTAAATTATAATTATCAATTAATCTTTGATAATACACTAATATTTCTCTTTTTACTTCTTCTTCTGGTTTTTGAATTCTTTTTCCATCAGATATAAGAGTTTCTGCTCTTTTAGTAAATTGATTAATTACTTCTTCTCCATAACCACCATATTCTAAGTTCATTAAATTATTCTTTAATTGATCTAAATTATTAATATTATCAATCTTATGACCATTCATTTCTTTAAAATCTAATATTAATGATTGTTTATTCTTATCTTTTTCAAAATCAGAAATATATGGAGATTCATCTATCATTTTAATTTTTCTTTTTAAGTTTTCTACGTCTGCTAAGAAACGATTCTTCATAGGATTATACAATTCAGAAATAATTCTATTATAAGTATGAAGAGAATTCTCATTATTTAATTTTGCTTCTTCTAGTATTTTTTTAGTAGCTTCTTTAAATTTATTAATTTCTGATTCTCCATAACCATTATATGGTAAGTCTCTAAGATTCTTGATCATCTCTTCAATTCTTTTATCTAATGGTATTGGATAACCCAATTCTTGTTCTTTATAATATGTTTTCCATTGTTCAATCATATTAGTCATTTCATTATAATCTTTAGAGTTTTCTTCTATTTGTTTTAGAGTATCATTAAAACGAATTAGAATATTTTCATAAGTAATTATATCTGATTCTACTATAATTAATAATTCATTTATTATTTCTTCTTCTGTTTTTCCTTCTATTAATTTTTCTGCTACAAAGTTGTTTAATTTATCTCTAATTTGACTTATTTTATTAATTCCATAACCAAATTTAACATTACCATAATATTTTTCTAAATAATCTAAATTAGTTGGCATACTAATTGGTAATTTTTCTAAGATGCTATCATTGAAATATTCTTTATCAGATATTCTTTGTTTAATAACATCTTTTTTCATCAAACTAAGATTTTCCATAATTAATAATATGGTTTCTATTACGTTTGTTAAGGAAATTGGTGTTTCTACTACAGGTTGTTCTTCTTTGTTATGAAAGATCTTATCGAATATTCCCATATGAATAGCCTCCTATCATAAATATTTTAGCACAAACTATATTTATATTCAATTATTTTTTAACTTTTAAATAGGGTTGTATATTTTCACAATTAATAGTAAAATTAGTATGGTGATTGTATGAAAAAACTATTAATAGGAATCATACATTTATATCAAAAAATGCCTTTATCAAGCCATAGAATGTGTAGATATAATCCTACATGTTCAGAGTATGCAATTGATGCTATTAATACTTATGGTTCTATTAAAGGTAGTTTTATGGCAATAAAAAGAATACTTCGTTGTAATCCATTAGGAGGATATGGATTTGACCCAGTACCAAAAAAGGAGATGCGTTATGAGAAAAATTAAATATTTATTGTTACTAGTGTTATTATTACCTATTCTATTATTAAGTAGTGGTTGTACTAATGATAGTATGGATAATATAGAGATTGTTGTTACTAATTATCCAAATGAATATATTGTTAAAAAGTTATATGAAAATCATGCTACTATTACTTCTATTTACCCTGATGGTGTAGATATTAATGAATATAAGATTAATGATAAACAAAAGAATGATATTTCTAAGGTTGATTTGTTTGTATATAATGGATTACTTGAAAAAGAAAGAGATCTTGCAGTTGATCTTTTAGCAATTAATCCTAATTTAAAGATAATTGATACTGCTTATGTATTAGAGACTGATTATTCTCCTGAAGAATTATGGTTAAATCCTTCATCACTACTAATGATGAGTCAAAATGTAAGAACTGCTATGGAAGAATATATTTCAAATACTTATTTAATTAAAGAAGTAGATGATGCATATAATGCATTAAAGATTGAATTATCTGAAATAGATGCAGAATACAGATTAGCAGTTGATAGTACTGATAATAAAACTATTATAGTAGCTGATTCTGCATTAAAATATTTAGAGAAATTTGGATTAAATGTTATTTGTATAGATACTGATGCTAGTCAAAAGACTTTAGCGGATGCAGAAAATGCAATTAATGATGGTATTGTTAGTTATATAATTACTTTTAAAGAATTACCAGATAATGAAAATGTAACTGCTATACTTAATGATTATTCTAATATTAAAAAATTAGAATTACATAGATTAGATAATATTTCAGATGAAGAAAGAAGTAATAAAGAAAACTATGATTCTATTATGAGATCTAATCTAGAATTAATTAAAAAAGAATTATATCAATAAAAAAGAAGCAATAGCTTCTTTTTTTATGTCTTAATAAGTACATTACTTGTAGTTAAATTACTATTTCCACTATTAGTAATAATCCAGTTCTGATCATTAGCATATTTTACATATATTTTTTGTGTAGTTTTCCAACCAAAGAAAACATTTGTATATGATGTAATGTTACTAAAATCAAATATAGATAAATCCAAAGTAAAATTATTATTAGCATAACCAGTATTGAAAAACATCCAACTCATATCTGTAACACTACTTGTATCAAAATTATTGCCCAAATCCAAAGTAAAGGATGTACTATTATATCCTGTATAATTAAACATAGATTCCATATTTGTTACTCTAGATAAATCTATATTATCTAATCCATTTATTTGATCTACTCCTCTTAAATTTGCAAATAAATATTTACTATCTTCATTTGCATATAAATGTCCGTCACCTTGTATATATAAATCATACATTGTATTATCATCTTGATTAGTAGTGATATAGGCCATTACATTTCCATTACCTGCTGCTCCTATATCCCAACTTGCTACTACACTATTTGGCGGATTTATTTCATCATCTAAATTTATTATTTTTATTTTATCACGGTAAGTATTTGATCTAAAGGCAGTTGCATCATTACTATAAGTAGTTCTTATAATTGGTTCTTTATATTTTTCAAGATTAATAGATCCATTTATTCCTAAGTCTGTACCTAAAGTAGAATATCCTATTCCTAAGAACAATACAAAAACAAGAAAAATAAATATATTACGTTTCTTATGACTAAATCTATATCTTTTCTTATTCTTTAGAATAGTTTTCATACTTATATTATATAATAATATAAAGTGTTTATTTTATTCTAATTTTTATATTTTACAAAAATAAACATCCTTTTGGATGTTTATTTTGCTTCTCTTAATCTTTTTACTAATTGTCTTGTTTCTATTCTTTCTTGTTCTGTTGCTTCTCGATAGATTATTTTTGATACTCTTTCTTCCCATGTAGGAGTATGATTCATTCTACCTACTCTAGGATGTTTCATTAATACTTGTTTATCATATCTTGATAGAGTTTCAAAATCTGTTACTTTAAGATTATATATAGCATTTCCTACAGCAGTAGATGGTACATCTGGATTAAATTCTCTATCTAGAATAACTTCTCCATTTTCATATACATAAGCAATATAACCTTGATATTTTCTTAATCCTAAAGCTTTTACTAAATAAGGTGTAGTTTCATAGAAAGCACCTTTTCTTTCTCCTTTTTGTCTTAAAGCTTCTATTTCTTCAAAGGTCAATAATGTTGATTTTACTTCATGCTCTGAGTCTTTAGTTACTCTTTGATAATTTCTTCCTTCTGGGATTAATACCCATTCTACTTGACTACTATTATCACTTACATATCTTTTTAAATTAGCTAAACGTTTCTTTATATTATCTAAATCTACTTTTAAACCAGAATCTAATGTAATTGAAAAATCCATTTTACGATATGATGATAAATATAAATCTAGATATGCAATATATTTTCTTATTTCATCTTTATCTTTAGTATTTTCTGCTTTTACTAAATATTCATGCATTACATACATATATAATTTATCCATATTAAAGTGTTTTGCTATATAACCATTAAATGCTTTAGTTTGTTGTAATGCTTTTAATTCTTTTCTTTGTGTGACAAATCTTCTATATAATTCTGCTTGAGTAGATACAAAGTTAGGCAATGACTTCTTCATCGCACAACTATAGTAGTAGTGTTCTCCTGAAGCAAATTGCTCTTCATCATATCCTTCTTGTCTTTTCATTTGATGTAATGATCTAAAGTATTTTCTACCATCTATTAAGTCTTTATATAATAATGGGAATTCTATTTTTAATTCTTGTTCTGAAGTTACTTGTTTTAATCTTTCTACTCTCTCTAATAATCTTTTTTCTAATTCATCATTATCTATTATTTTACCTCTTACTGGTAAATTTAATAAACTTACTAATTTCGATAAGAATTCATCATATGATGGCCTTATCATACCTACTAAGTATTCTCCAGTATTAAAACAGTCTACATGAGATATAAAATCATCATTAAACTTCTTATATTTAAATATTTGATGTAGGTTTTCTCTATTTTGTAGTGCGAAATAATAAAAATGGTCTATTTGTAAATTAGGATTTAGGGAACATTCTCTAAGAATAGTTCCTAAAGATAGACTTACAGTTTTTTCTTCCATACCACACACCCCCATTGGTAGACATATTATACCACATTTTATAAAAAAAATAAAGAGGTAAGCCCTCTTTATACAAAATCTATACTATTTATGTCTTTATTAATTTCAGCCACTTTTTCTTTAATATTATGCTTTAAAAAAGAATCTTTTACTGAATTTATGTCTTTTGTAAAGACTTCTATTCTTGTTTGTAATAGTAAATCTATGTTATTTATACCTATTTTTTTAAAATAATTTATTACATCTTTTACATTTTCTTTTTCTATTATAAATTGATCTATAATACTTTCATCATAATTATTAATCATTTTATTGATTAATTCTAAATCAAATCCTTCTTCTAGTAGAAAATTCATATTATTTCCTCCTATCTCTAATAATAGTTTTTATTTTATCTAGAGATTCTTGACTCATAATACTATTATATGTAATTGCATATAATAAACTATCTTCTAAGGTGTCTAAATGATTATTTTTTAAGATATTAAATATTCTTAATACTTTTAATTTTGATATTAATACTCCATCAAAATCATATCTTACTGGGTCATTTACATCTAAGTATTCATCTAATGCTAATATTCTAGGATCATTTACTACTAAATTTAATAATTCTTCATCTTTTCCTTTAGAATTTGCTACTGCATTATCAAATTCTTGTTTATTTTGATATTCTATTTCTACTGTCATAGTTTTTTCTCTTTTATTATCTTCATTTATTTCTCTATAATCAGTATTTTCATAACCACTACCTGAATATCTAGTAATTTCTCCTCTTAGCATTAATTTTTTATTATTTGCTTTGGAAAATGGTCCTTCTGGGATTAGTTTTTCCCCCATATCATCTTGTTCCATATATGAAGCATAAATATTGTAAAATAATATATCTTTTGGTGATGAAGTCGTAGTTATTCTACTCATATTATCTTTAATATATTGATGTCCATCTCTACTTATTTCTATAAAACTATCTACTATTTCATCAAAATTACTGGCAAGTAAACAACTTAATGCTGGATGACATAAATCTCCATAAACATCTGTTGGTATAGTAAATCCATATAGAGTAAATTTACGATAATTATATACTAATTTTTCATGAGACATAACTAAGATATCTTTACATTTATTAAAGATATATCTTATATCAAAACCTATTTCTTCAAAAAACTCTATATTCTTTTTATAATCTTCACTTTTTCCTGAAATAAATGGAGTTGGATTTAATAAATCTTTCTTTTCACCTTTTTTATTCTTTTGTTTTATTAAAGCAGGTATTAACATCAATAATTCTTGTGTTCTTATACCTTTTTCTTTACTATACAAAACAATATCTTTTATTATTTTTCTTTCTCCATTTATTAATAATACTATTAATTTTGATGCATCTCTTTTTAAATCAAATCTAGGAAATTTAAACTCTTTTAAACAATTAAATACTTCTTCTATTCTTCTAATATTACCATATAATAATATATCTTCTTGTTGTTGTTCAGTTAAGTCTTCAAAATTATAATTATATGTATTAAATAACTCTTTTACTTCTTCTCTATTTAATCTTACTTTTTCTACTTCATCAGTAGAATTCATTTCTTCTTCATATATTTTATAATTATATTTTAAAACACTATATAATATTTCTCTTTTTTGAGGTTCATCTATATTATTTAATTCAAATAATTCATTAATAGTATCTATTTGAGTAATAAAAGCTTTATTTTTATTATCTTCTACAATACCTAATATTATTTTTAATTCTTTTTGTTTCTCTCTTAATCTTTTTATTGCTTTTAAATGATCTTTTGCTTTATTTTTAGCTTCTTCTTCTATTTCAATTAATTGATGTTTTAATACTTCTAAGTATTCTTTTTGACTCTTAGTTAATTGAAATGTAGTATTTTTTGTTTGATTTAAATTTAATAGTTTTCTAATTGATTTTAAATAATTAAATTCTAGTTCTCTTTCTTCTTCATTTAAATCTGTTTCTGCAAGAATAGAGGCTAAATCTTCTTCTTGAATTGTAGTTATATTATTAATATCTGCATCTAACAATTCAAATAATTCTTTGTATTTTATGAAAGTAGAATTATTCTTATCAGTTAATTCATCTATCTTGTCTTGATATGATTTTATGGATTTTTTTAGTAATTCTATTAAATTATCCAAATTCATAATAATTCTCCTTTCTATTTATGTTTTATTTCTTCTTTTTCTTCTTCCTCTTCTAACATAGTGTTTAATTCTCTATTACTATTTAAAAGTCTTATTATTTTATTTCTTTGTCTTGTTGCCTTTATTCTTTCTTCCATATAAGTTTCTGGATCTAATAATCTATCTTTTAATTCTTCTATTTGCTTTTGATATTTTTTCACCCTATTTTCTTGTTCTTTATTAGTATCTTTTCCTTTAATAAAGCTTAATCCAACTATTATTGAATCTTTTTTACCAAAAGGTATAAAGAATATTTTTGTACGAGTACCTGTTGTATATTTTACTCCTTCTTTCTTTATAGCTTTAAAGCCTGGGTTTACTGGTTGAGCTGCTGCTAAACGTCTGGTTGATCTTTCTTCTATTGCTGCTAACTGATTCTTTATTTCACTATAATAGACATTACTTATGCCTTTACTATCAGAGCCTAAATCTTCTTCTAAAGTAGATGTATCATCATCTTTCATAATAAAGAACAAATTACCTTCTTCAGACTCTACTGGTACTGGTTCTTTCTTTCTTGCTAAATCTACAGAAGTAATTATTTCTTCTAATTTCTTACATACTTTAGATATAGTAGCATGATCTTCTTCTGGTACTGATTCTAATAAATCTATATATACTGCTATTTCATAAGCTGCTTCTTTTTCTAAAGCTTCTTGTGTTTCATAAATACCACTTCCATATGTTGTTTGTCTATTTTCAACATCTTGATATAGTGTATTCATATAACTTCTTATTTTAGATTTGTCAGTACTATTCATCTCTGATATTAAATTTTTTCTTTCTTCTAAGAATGAAGATGCTATTTGTAGTAATTCTTCTTGTTCTTCTATACTTAAACTACAATCCGGAGTATTCTTAAGTAATTCTTTTAAATACCCTCTTTTCTTTTTTTCTGTTTCATCAAATTCTTCAAAAAAACTACTTAGAGCTTGTTCTGGTGTAATATCTTTATTTGCTTTTATTAATTTTTCTATTTCTTCTCTAGCAGCTTCTATTGATTCTCTTACTTGTTCTTGTTCATTTGGATCACTTGATTTTATATCTATTACCGTTAAAAATTCATCATTTATTATTTCTACAATTCTCTTTACAACATCTTTTTGTGCTAATAATTCTGCTATTTGTTCTTTTGTTTCTTCTGAAATTACTAAGTTATCATCTAATTCTTCTATTTCTGTTGTTACTGGTTTATTATTCTTTTTCTTTGATAAATTTAAATTATATACTGAAAGATTATGATTTATTATTTCTATTACTATTTGTGTTTTATCTGTTTCTGATATATCTAATCTTTCTAATGTTTCTTCTAAGAAATCCATATCTTCTATAGCAGTTGGTTCATTTGATTCTATTATTGTTCCTAAATCTACCAATCTTTCTAATTGGTGTGATAGTCTTTCATCGTCTTTAGCAATTTGATCTACATTTGTTTCTTCTAAATAATTATTTATTCTTAGAATAAGGGTTTTTATATTTTCTTCTGCTTGTTCTCTTTGAGGAGCAATCTCATCTAAATCAATTAATCCAGATTCATATAAATAATATAAATTAATTATTTCTTGAATGATATTATCTACTATTTCTTGATCTTTAAATAATTCTAATAACTTACTAGCAAACTCTTTTTTACCATCTTCTGAAGTAGAATTATATGAAGAACAGAATCCTATTACATCTTCTTGAATCATTCTTTTTAATTCAACAAAAAAAACATAATTAGCTTTTTCTTTTTCTAATTCGTCTAATCTACTTCCTATTTCAAGGCCATACTCTTCTAATTTCTCTAAAAAGTTGTTTATTAAGTCTAGATTATCTTCTTTTATCATTGTAATCATCCTCATACCCTATTCTATAATTAATTATACACTAATTATAAACAAAAAAAAAGATATTAAATATCTTATTTTATTTGCTTTTTTATGATTTTTCTGATAGAATTAACTTGTTTACAAAAAGTGAGGTGAAATTATGCCAAATATTAAAAGTGCTAAAAAAAGAATGCGTTCAAATGCAAAGAAAGCAGAAGTTAATACTTTAGTAACTTCAAGTATGAAAACTGCAATTAAAAAATTCGAGAAAGAAGTTAAAGCTGGTAACAAAGATGAAGCTAGTAATAACTTAAATATTGCTTTACAAAGAATAGATAAAGCTGTTAATAGTGGTTTAGTTCATAAGAACAAAGCTGCTCGTTTAAAATCAAGATTAGTTAAGTCTAAAAACACTATGGAGTAAACCAATTTAATAATTGGTTTTTTCTTTGTTTACATTTAATTAAAAAAATATATTTACTATTTTTTTTTGATATTTTAAAATAATAATAGAAGTGGTGAATAAAATGAATAAAATAGCTAAGGGGATTGTTATTTCAGGAATAATTCTTATTGTTTTTGGAATAATATTTAGTGTTAAAGATACTGTATATATTTATGTTGATCAATATTTATCTCCATATAAATATGTAAAATTAGGAGAAGTTAATGAATACTATAGAGATATTGATTTTCAATTTGTTCAAAATACTAAAACTTTTATTCCTCAAAATAAACAAGATTTAATAAATATATATTATACAATTATAAATGCTGGTAAAAATGAATTTACTTTTTACTGTACTGATGAATATCCAAATTGTATAAATGATGTACAAGAAATTGCTAATGATCAGGCTATTTTATCTGATATAAATAATTATGTTCATCCTTATAATGGTTTTTCTCATATAGAAACTGAATATGATAGTTTAGGAACTATTTCTATTAATATAGTTCATAATTACTCTCCACAAGAAATTGAAAAAATAAATGAAAAAGTAGATACTCTTGCTAATCAATTAATTAATGTAAATGATAGTACTTATAATAATATTAAACGTGTTCATGATTATATTATTAATACGACAAAATATGATACAGCAAGAAGTAATGAAGGAGATACTACTTATGATTCAGATATTGCATATGGTCCTTTATTTCAAGGAATGGCTATCTGTGGAGGGTATACTGATTTAATGCAATTATTCTTAGAAAGAATGGGTATTAATAGCTTTAGAGTATCTTCTGAGAAACATGTTTGGAATGCAGTATATTACAATAATAAATGGGTTAATTTAGATCTTACATGGGATGATCCCGTTAATAGTGATGGTAGTAATACTATAGAACATAATTTCTTTTTAATTAATACTAGTTATTTACAAGAAATTGAACAGACTGAACATTACTTTGATCTTAGTCATTATCCTGAATTAAATAATTAAAAGAAGCATATTTATGCTTCTTTTTTTATATCATTATATACTTCATTAATAGTATTATTAAAATTATTAAAATCTACACTATACCAATTAGTAGGAAATTGATTTCTAAAGAATGTATATTGTCTTTTAGCATATCTTCTAGAATTTAATTTTATTTCTTCTATTACTTTATCAATACTTTTATTATTAAATAAATAATCATAGAATTCTTTATATCCTATACCAGTATTTAATATTCTAGATTTATTATAATAGTCTTTTAAAGATTCTATTTCTTCTATTAGACCATTATTAATCATATTATCTACTCTATTATTTATTCTTTCATATAAATAATCTCTATCAGTAGTTAAACCTATTACTTTTATTGGGTATAATAATTCATCTTTATGATAAGTAATTTCTTCTTCATTTTCTAATTTATTTAATAGTCTTATTAATCTCTTTCTATTTTGTACTTCAGGGATATAATCCACATTATATTCCTTTATTTTATTTAATAATTCTTCATTAGATAGATCATTATATTCATTATATGTAGTACCTTCAGTAAAGTGATAATTATAAAGAGCTGCTTTAATATATAGTCCTGTTCCACCTACTATTATTATTCTCTTACCTCTACTATTTATATCTTCTATTAATTTTCTAGTATCTTTTTGATAATCAAATACTGTATAATCTTCATCTAGATCTTTTATATCTATTAGATGATGTATTATTTCTTTTCTTTCTTCTAGAGTGGGTTTAGCACTACCAATATTTAATCTTTTATAAATAGATACACTATCTCCATTAATTATTTCTGCATCTAATAATTTAGCTAATTCTATACTTAGTTTTGTTTTACCTACTCCTGTAGGACCTACTATTACAATTATTTCTTTCATACTTATCACCTAATCTAATTGTCTCTTGAATAGTTTTTCTAATTCATATTTAGTATAAGTAATAATAGTTGGTCTTCCATGAGGACAAGTAAATGGATTTTCACAATATCTAATGTTTTCTAATATCCATTCTTGATCTTCTATTGAGATATAGTCTCCTGCCATTACTGACATTCTACAAGCAGTAGTAGCAGCCATTCTCCAAACAAATTGATCAAAATCAAAGTCTTTCTTATCAATTATTAAGTCTATTAATTTTCTTATTATATCTTCTGCTTTTTCTTCTATAATCCAACTTGGATGGCTTCTTATTAGTATTGTATTAAATCCAAATTCATCAAAAACAAAACCATATTCTTCTAATAAATGTAATCTTTCTTTAGCAAGAATAAATTCATCTTTTCTTAATTCTATTTTTATTGGTATTAATAAATCTATTATAGGAGTTTTTTCTTTCATTTCTTTTAATACTTTTTCATAGTTTATACGTTCTGCAGCAGCATGTTGATCTATTAGATACATACCATCTTCATTTTCTGCAACTATATATGTTAATAATACTACTCCTATTGGATGCATCTTTTTTATTCTCGGTTCTTTTTGTTCTTCTATTTCAAAGGGAAGAGTTTCTTCTAATTCTTTTTTCTTTTTAGTTTTTTCTTCATGTACTTCAAAATCTAGTTTAATTTCTTCATACTTAGTATCTTCTACTGGAGTAATTTCTTCTTTATTAACTATTTGCTTATGTACTTCACTTACTGAATAACTATCTCTTACAGATACTTCAGGTATTAGAGTTAATTCTTCTAATTTTTCTGTAATTGTTTTTATTAATAAGTCTTTTAGAGAATCTATTTTAGAAAACTTTATATCCATTTTTGTTGGATGAATATTTATATCTACTAAGATGGGATCTACTTCAATATTTAATATAATGACCGGGTATCTATCTTTATGAATATAAGTATGATAACAATCTATTATACATTTATTTAATTCATTATTTTTTATTACTCTACCATTTACTAAAGTAGTAATAGAATTTCTTGTACCTTTAGTTACTTCTGGATATGATATATATCCATGAATATAGTAATCATCATTTTCATTAGAAATCGGTATCATCTTTTTAGTAATATCTGCTCCATATATTTCATATATTACTTTTAATTGATCTTTATTACCATCAGTACTTAATAAAACTTTATCATTATTTATTAAAGTAAACTTTATATTTGGATAAGATAAAGCCATTTTATTCATATAATCTACTATATATGATAATTCTGTATATAAATTTTTTAAATACTTTAATCTTACTGGTGTATTATAGAATAAATCTGTTACTGTGATTGTTGTTCCAGGCTGTAAATCACATCTTTTTACTTTCATGTCTTTTCCACCAGACATAGTTATTTCTGTGCCTACTTTACCATTACTAGTTTTTAATTTAATATTTGATACACTTGCGATAGATGGTAAAGCTTCTCCTCTAAAACCTAATGATTCAATATTAAATAAATCATCTAATTTCTTTAATTTAGAAGTTGCATGACGAGAGAATGCAAGCTTTGCATCTTCTTCATCCATACCTATACCATTATCACTTACTTCTATTTCTTTGACACCTGAGTCTATTAATTTAATTGTTATTTCTGTTGCTTCTGCATCGATTGAGTTTTCCACTAATTCTTTAACAACGTTCATACATTTTTCTACTACTTCTCCTGCTGCTATCTTATTAGCTAAGACTTCATCCATTACATGTATTTTGCTCATAGTATCACCTCTTTATAATTATATCATATAAATAAAAAAGCATCATTATAGATGCTTTTTATTATTAAAATCTTTGTTCTTTATTAAGAATCTTATCTATATCTGTTTTAATTGATTCAAGAGTTTTTTCCTTGCTTCCCATTAATTCTACTGGAATTTCAGTTAATCTTAATCCTTCAATTAATCTTTCTGGAATATCTTTTAAGTCTTCTTTTGTAAATGTAATATTATCTTGTTTTTGATACTTCATATCTTTAATTGGATATAAGTTATTGTATGCCCATGATGTTAAAATTCCATTTGCAAATAGATTAATATGTTCTTTTGTTATTACATTACAACTTGTATTTTTCTCTTTAATTTCTTCAATAGATATGATTTCTACTTGTTCTCCTTTAGAGTTAATAGTATGAGTACCAACATTTGTTTCATCAATTACTCTAATAAATCTATTTTCTTCACAGTTAAATATTCTGTGATCACCTATTACTTCTAGGAATGAACCATCTGAGAATTTAACTAAGTAATATGATTCAACTATTTCTATTTGTTTAATCCATAATGGTTCAATAAAGACATAATCTCCTTTATCAAAATCCCATCCTAAAATTAAATCATCTGGTGTTATATCTTTTAATTTCTTTTTCATTCTCTTCTTTTTCTTTTTATCATATACTTCTACTTCTGTTTCCCCAGATAAGCAAGTATAAAATGCAACATAACAGCCTGATGTAGCTGGTAGTGCTGTTCCATTTATTGTTATTGCATCATAATCTACACCGGCAGTACCCAATTGAATACAATCTGTTCCATTATTTCTTAGACACTGGATAATCGGACTATCTGCCTTTACATAATAAGAATTTTTTAATTTTTCTGAATCATCTACTAATAAATCAGATACTTGAACATTTTCTGTTTTTAAGTATGATTTTGTTCTTACACCATTAGTGCCATATCCTCCACCAGTCATGTAATGGCAATAAGCTATTTCTTCTTTATAAAAAGGTGTACTTGTTTGTTCTACTTCTTCAACTGTTTTAACATTTCCTGTCTCATCTACTTCTACAGTATAAATATATCTCGCATTATGATTTACACAGCTTTGATCAATAACATACATATATTGATCAAGAGCAGCTTTAGAAGTTGCTTCAATTAAGCCAATTATTACTCTTCCTTGACAATCATTTCCTTTACTATCAGGATCACTTGCTCCATTTAAATAACCTTCTTCAATCAATGTAGAAAAAAGTACTCCATTTGCATTTGGATCTGCTATTTCATATCTTTTTCCATTAGGTGTATCTACTATTTTTGTAGCTACGGCAATGCTTGGATTATCCATTAAATATTCTTCTGCAGCAGTCATTGCAGATTTTGCCATATGTTTATATGATTTATTCTTAGAATAGTCAATATATCTAGTATATCCTGCTATTGCCATTGTCGATAAAATACCTAATATTACAACGGCAGCTAATATTTCTACTAAAGTAAATCCTTTATTATTCATTTGATTATCCTCTCCTCTACTATTATTTTACTATAGTTCTTTTAAATAAGAAAAGAGTTTTTCTGCTGTATCATGTCCAATTACTGTCTCTAGTTCTTCTATACTAGCTTCTTTAATTCTTTTTAGAGAACCAAAATGTTTTAATAATTCTTTTTTTCTTACTTCTCCTATTCCTGGAATAACATCAAGTACACTTGATAAAGCTCCTTTTGCTTTAATATTTCTATGATATGTAATAGCATATCTATGTACTTCTTCTTGTATTTTAGTAAGAAATAAGAATAATTTTGAATCTTTTTTTACATTTAATCTTTCATATTTGTCATTCATAATATAACTTGTTCTGTGTTTTTTATCTTTTACTAAACCAATTATTGGTATATATAAATTTAAAGATTCTAATATTTCTTTAGCTGCCTTTATTTGTAATTCTCCACCATCCATTACTATTAAATCTGGTTTATATGATTCATTCATAATAGTTTTAAAATATCTTCTATAAAGTACTTCTTTCATGGCTGATAAATCATCTTTTACTTCAGTTGATATCTTATATTTACGATATAAATCTTTATTAGGTAAAAAGTCATCAAATACAACCATTCCTCCTACATAGAAAGTACCAAATAAATGAGAATTATCAAATGATTCCATACGATGTAATTCTTTTAATCCTAATAATTGTTTTAATTCTATAAGTGCTTTCTCTCTTTCTTCATCATCTTTCTTTAGAGTTTCTTTTTCTAAATTCATTTGTTCTTTAGCATTTTCTTTAGCAAGATCTACTAATTTTTTTAATTTACCTTTTTTAGGTTTAGTTACTTTAATATTAAAATAATCTTTTATTAAGTCTTCATCTAAATCATTGGGTATTATTAGTTCATTTGGTAGTATACCTTTATCATAAAATTTTATTAAATATTCTATTACTTCATTTTCTATATCTCCCATAGAAGTAATAATTTCATTATGTCTACCAAATAATAAACCTTGCCTTATAAAGAATATTTCTATTCCCAAATAATTATTATCATAATAATAATTTACTAGATCAAAATTAGAAGTATTATTTAAATCTATTTGTTGTTTCTTTAGAGTTGTATCTATATCTTCTAACATACTTCTTAATTCTAATGCTTTTTCGTAATTTAAGTTTTCACTTGCAGTATTCATTTCTTTTTCTATTTTTTTAGTAATAATAGAAGAATCTCCTTTTAAGAAAGTAATTATTTCTTTTTTCATATCTTCTATTACTTTATTATCTATTTCTTTTTTACAATAACCTAAACATTCATTTATATGATAAAAAAGACAAAGATCTTTTTTTAATTTATCACATTTTCTTAAAGGATATATACGATTAATTACATTTACTGTTTTTCTTGCTGCTGGAACATTGGGATATGGTCCATATAAATGATTTTTATTCTTTTTTCTTTTAACATTTCTTACTATCTTTAATGTAGGATATTTTTCATTAGTTAATTCTATATAAGGGTATGATTTATCATCTCTTAGTAAAATATTATATTTGGGATCATATTTTTTTATAAGAGTTATTTCTAATATTAAACTTTCTAATTCACTAGATGTAACAATATATTCAAAGTCATCTATATCATCTACTAACATTTTAGTTTTACCTGTTAGTGTTCTAGTAAAATAACTTCTCAATCTTCTTTGTAAGTTCTTTGCTTTACCAACATATATAACTAGTCCATCTTTATTTTTCATCTGATAGCTTCCAGGTTTTGTTGGTACTAATGCTAGTTTTTCTTTAAAATCTTTCATAAAATCATCCCTTTTTTGATACTTATATTATATTTATTGTTGAATATTTTTGCAAATAAAAAACAAGTATATAACTTGTTTTTAAAAAGCACCGCTTGAGCCACCACTGAAACCGCCGCTTGTACGGCCACTTGAGCCACCACTGAAACCGCCTCCTGCGCCAGCACCATCACTCCAATTATCGCCTCCAGAAGTACTAAAGCCATCTGGTGTCATTTCTCCCCATGCACCATCTTCTATTACAGGACCTTCAAATGATAATCCATTTAAAGTTAATATATTAGAATTAACTGAACCAACAGCAGTATTCAAAGCTGTTTCATATCTCAGTTTGGCTTGTTCTAATGCAGTATAATCAGGATTGATAGTTGTTTCTACTACCCAATCTGAACTATTATATGGATCCTGTTTTTCAACATAAATATACTTATTTGTTTGATTCAACTCATTTCTTGTTTGTCTAAGATTTAATGCGAGATTTGCACAATTATCTAAACCTGATACTAAACTTGATAATGTTGATTTTAAAGTGGAAAAAGCTCCTCCATCTATATCGTCTTGAATTGCAGTTAATCCATTTTTCATTCCACCAATAAAATGACCATATCTTGTTGAAACTGCATCCATCCATCCATCTAACTGGATACCACTAGCACTTGTTGCTAATGATGATGCTTCAGTTCCAAAAGAACTTGAAAGTGAGTCAACTGCATTTTTATAATCCTGTGCTTGATTTTTTAAATTTTTAAATTGTTCATATGACATATTTGCTGTAACTACTAGCATTTTAATCACCTACTTTTACTATCTATTATTATTTTACAATAATAATAATCAATTTTCTATTTTTAAACTGTTTTTTTAATTACTTTACATAAAAAAAATCATTTTTTTACAAATGATTTTCTTTATTATCTTTAATTTGATTTACTTTATATTTTATTTTATATTTAGCAAATATTCTTGTAAGAATATCTCTTCTAACATAAATTCCTGTTTTTAATTCTTCTCCGGCAAATTCTTCACTATTTGATAATTGTAAATCTAATATGTCTTGATATGATCTAATATCTTTTCCTAGTAATTCCTTACCAAATCGTATAGCACCATTTTGTCTTAGAATGGCAAATGCTTCTTCTAATACTTCCATTAATGCTTTTTCCTCTCCATCTTCTCTTACAAATGATACTTCTTCAGGATTTTGTTCTAGTATTGGATTTAAGATTGCATCTACATATTCTTGATAATTTACATAGTATCCAGAATTTGCTTCTAGTTTATTATTTAATATTATTCTTTCACCTTTTAATGAATCTTCTTTTGCATCATGATAATATAAATGAGCTCTACCTGTTTTTTCTTCTTTTATAACTGCAAATCCATTTAATAAATCAGCTATCTTTCTTCCTATTGATGTTAACACTACTTTTAATGATGGTTTTTCTCCTAATTGTTTATTAATAATATCTTCTATATCAGTTCTTGTTACTTGTGATTGATTTAATTGTGCTTCTACTACCTCTTCAATATCAGCTCTTGTTACTTGTGGTTCTCCTAATTGTTCTTTTATTACTTCTTCTATTTCTGTTCTTGTTACTTGTGACTCCCCTAATTCTTCTTCAACTGCTTCTTTTATATCAGATCTTGTTACTTGTGGTTCTCCTAACTCTTCTTCAACAACTTCTTCGATATCTTTTCTTGATATTTCTTCTTGTCTTAATAATTCTTCATTTAATTCAATTACTCTTGCCATAACAGTAGCATAATATTCTTCTATTCTTTCTTCTTTACTATTTAATAATAAAGTAATATCTTCGGCAGTTAAGAATGGATTACTAAGTTCAAATTCAGGTAAAGCAAATCTTTTATTAGAACGAATAGTTAAAGCATAGGCATAATAATAATCATAAATTGATATATTTTTTTCCTCTACAAACTTCTTTAATTTCTCTATATATTCTTTCTTTTCCATATAATATCCCCCTATAGCGAGGAATATTATATCATATAACTAGTTTTTTTTCAAGGAAAAAGAAATATCTATTGATATTTCTCCATTGCTTTCATCATTTGATTTATTTGTTTTTGATTTGGTTTTCTTCCCATTTGCATCATTAATGCTTTAATCATTTCTTCATTAATTGGTGGGTTTTTCTTTAAATAATCTTTCATAAAGAATCTTGATAAGAAAAATCCAATCACTGCTCCTAAAAGAAGACCTACTACTAATATAATAATATCATGTAACATTTAATCATCTCCTTGTTTTTATTTTAACTAATTATTTAATAATAAACAAGTTATTTTAATAATTCTTCTATTCTTTCTTCCAGATCTTTTGAATCAAATCCATATTTTTTATAAACATCTTTATATTTGCCTGATGCTCCAAAGTTGTTTAATGTAATTAAATATTTATCATAGAATATTAATTGATTCCATGACATTGAATTAGATGCTTCAACTACAATCTTTCTAACCTCAACTGGAAGAACTGATTCTTTATATTCATCATCTTGAGCCATAAATCGACCTATATTAGGCATAGATACTACTCTAATATTAATTCCTTTTGTTTTTAAATTCTTTGCTGCCTCCATTACTAAATGTATTTCTTCTCCACTACTTATTACTATTCCATCTGGTTTAGTTTCTGTATCTAGTAATATATATCCGCCTTTTTCTACATCACTTGCATTAGTACATTCTAATATAGGTAATTTATTTCTTGAAAGTAGTATTGCTGCTGGTGATGATTCTTTAGCAAATATTGCTTTATATGAACCAATTACTTCATTAGCATCTGCTGGTCTAAACACATCAAAATTAGGTAATGATCTTAATCCTAATAATTGTTCTATTGGTTGATGAGTTGGTCCATCTTCTCCTACACTAATAGAATCATGAGTAAAGATGTAAATATTTGCTAAATTCATTAGAGATGCCATTCTGAGAGCCGGTCTTAAGTAATCACTAAATGCTAAGAAAGTTGAACAATATGGTCTATATCCTGATAGAGATAATCCATTTGTTATTGCTCCCATAGCATGTTCTCTTACGCCATAATATATATTTTTGCCTAATCTATTATCTACTGTGAAGTCTTTTCCTTCATCAATGTATGTTTTATTTGGTCCAAAAGTATCTGCAGCTCCTCCTATCATATATGGTGTATTTGGTACTATTCCATTTAATACTTTTTTTGATGTATCACGAGGAGATTCTTCTTTTTCTTCTGGAGCATCATAGATATAATTTTTAAAATCTATTTTTTTATTAGGATTCATAAAGAACTCTAATTCTTCTTTTTCTGTTATAGGTATTTTAGATAATTTCTCATTAAATTTTTCTGATAAATTATCACATCTTTCAGAAATAATATATCTAAATTCATCTATTGCTTGTTGGGATACTTGGAAAAATATATCTCTTAATCCCATTTTTTCCTTTATCTTTTTAATATCTTCTTCTGTTAATGGTGATCCATGTACTTTAGATGTTCCTTCTAATTCTGAATATTTACCTATAGTAGATTTTATTTCTATTAATGTTGGTTTATCTGTAATACCTTTTGCTTGAGTAATTGCTTTAGAAATAAGTTCATATGAATTTCCATCTTCTACTGAAATAACATTCCATCCTTGAGATATAAATCTCATAGCAACATTTTCTTTAAAACTCTCTTTTGTTGATCCATCTAAACATATATTATTCGAATCATACAATACAATTAATCTATTTAATTTTAAATTACCGGCAATGGCTGCTGCTTCATATGAAATTCCTTCCATTAAATCACCATCACCACATAATACATAAGTATAATGATCTATTACTTTATATTTTTCTCTTAACTGAGCTTCTGCAATAGCCATTCCTACTGCAGTTGCAATTCCTTGTCCTAAAGGACCTGTAGTACAATCTACTCCTGGAGTTACTCCTACTTCTGGATGTCCTGGAGTTTTTGAATCTAATTGTCTAAATGCTTTTAAATCATCTAATGATAAATCAAACCCTGCCATATATAACATTGAATATAAAAGAGCTGATCCATGCCCTGCTGACATTACAAATCGATCTCTATTAAAATAGTTTGGATCTTTTGGGTCAAAGTTTAAATGATGAGCATACAATGCATATAATGCAGGAGCTGCTCCTAAAACTATTCCTGGATGACCACTATTTGCTTCATGAATCATATCAATTCCTAAACATCTAATTTGATTAATTATTTTTTCTTGATCAATTTCTTTTATATTAATTTCATTTATCATATAGATTCCTCCTATTGGTTTATATTATATCATTTATATAAACCTCTATGATATTTAATTTTTTTATAGCATTCCATTACAATTAATATTATTAGAGATAAGAAGAACAATCCTAATAGATGTGAATATGGAAGAGAAGTTGTTCTTAAGAATAGATTTAATCCATCTATTTCTAGTACAGCTACTCCTAATATAATTGAACCTAAAACTCCGAATAGGAAAATATAATTACTTCTTAGTGATACCGAGAAAGCGCTTCTTCTTTCACTTCTACAATTAAAGGCATGAATATTTTGAATAATAACCATTAATGCTACTACATATACTCTGGCTAATGGTGTTCCCATGTGTAATACTTTTAATAAATATACCCATAATCCAAATACTACTAAACCTATTGTTATTCCTGAAATAGCTATTTCTTCTAATAATTCCTTATCAAATAAACTTTCTTTTGGATCTCTCGGTTTCTCTTTCATAATATCTTTTTCTGGTCTTTCAAAAGATAAGGCAAAGTCTTGTATACCATCAGTTACAACATTTAACCATAATAATTGAATTGCTACTAATGGCATTGGTAAATCCATTAGTATTGATAAACAGAAGAATAATACTTCTGCTAAACCACAAGATACTAAATAATAAGTAATCTTTCTAATATTTGAATAGGCTACTCTACCTTCAAGCACTCCATTTACAATTGAATTAAAATTATCATCCATAACAATCATCTTAGATGTTTCTCTTGCTATATCTGTTCCACTTCCCATAGCAATACCAATATTAGCTGCTCTTAGAGCTGGAGCATCATTTACGCCATCACCTGTAACTGCAACAAATTCATCTTGTCTTTTTAATGATTCTACTATTTTTAATTTTTGAATTGGAGTAACTCTTGTAAATACTTTTTTGCTTTTAACAAATTCATCAAACTGATCTAAACCTTTTGCTAATTGTTTATCAACTTCATCTCCATTAGTAACGTCATCGTAATTATCTGTTAATTTTAAATCTTTGGCTATTTTAAAAGCTGTTAGTGGATGATCTCCTGTAACCATTAATACTTTTATTCCAGCTGAAGAACACTTCTTTATAGCACCTATTACTTCTTTACGAATAGGATCTATAAATCCTACTAATCCCATAAAAGTTAAATCTTTTATGTCTTTTTCATCATAATCATCTTTTTCTTTTATTTTTCCATTAGCTACAGCAATTACACGATATCCATCTTTTGCTAAAGCTTCATTTTGATTTTCTACTTTCTTTTTATCAAATGTTTTTAATAAATTAATATCTTTACAGAAAGACATTACTACTTCTAATGATCCTTTAATAGTACAATATGTTTCTCCATTTTTCTTATAAAATACTGCTGAATACTTATTAGCTGATTCATATGGAATTGCCTCTAATACTTTTACATTAGAAGTATCTACATTCATTTTTCTTCCTAATACTTGAAAAGCTATATCAACAGAATCTCCTATTTTTTCTGTTTCTGTAAATTTGGCTTCATTATTAATTACACATAAAGTAGATATTTCTTTAGCATAAGCTATTTTTTCTCCAGCAACTGTTCCATTTACTTTATATCCTGTTCCTGTTACTACATATTCATTATCATTAGGTAGTTTTATTACTTTAGCTGTTTGTTCATTTACTGTTAATGTTCCTGTTTTATCACTAGCAATTACTGTGCAACTTCCTAAGGATTCAACCGAATATAATTTCTTTGCAACCACTTTATGTTTTGCCATTTTATTTGAAGCTATAGTTAGAGCCATTGTTAAGGCTAGTGGCAATCCTTCTGGCATGGCAGATACCGATAAAGCAATTACTGATAATAATATTTCTTCGGCAGGAAGACTTTTTCCTGCTAAGATAATTGCTATTACCATACCAACAAATACTATTAGTACTGTTATATCTTTTGAGAATTTTTCTACTCTAATAGTTAGAGGGGATTTTTCTTCTTTTGTATTATTAATTGTTGTTGCTATAACACCTATTTCTGTATTTTGACCAATTTCTACTACTACTGCTTTTGCACGTCCTGTTGTAACACTTGTTCCTGCAAACAACATATTTGTTTGAGAAGTTATTGGTAATTTTTTGTTAGGTAATACTTTACTATTCTTTTCAACTGGTAAACTTTCACCTGTTAAAATTGATTCATCTACAGTAAAATTATGGGATTCTATTATACGTAAGTCTGCAGATATTTTATCTCCTGACTCTAAGTATATTAAATCTCCAACAACTATCTCAGTAGAATCTACTAATGCTTCTCTATTTTCTCTTTGTACTTTTACTTTTTCTCTTACAAGCTTAGAAAGAGCTTCTGCTGTATTATTTGCTTTCTTTTCTTGTACTGTTCCCATTATTAAATCAATAGTAATAATAACAGTAATAGCAATAGCATCAATAAATTCTCCAACACTTAATGATGCTAAAATAGCAACTACCAATAAAAGAATAATTGGATCTAATAATTCTGTAATAAATATTTTAAAAATACTATCTGGCTTTTTATGAGGTAATTCATTTATACCATGAAGATCTCTTCTTTTTTGTACTTCTCTTTGAGAAAGACCTTCTAAATCTGTTTTAAATTTTTGAAATATTTCTTCATTTGTCATTGAATAATATCTATTTTCTTTCATTATTACACCCACTTTTTCTTGTAGTTTATCTATTGTTATTTACTATTCTACTAGTATATTATACCATTTTTTTAGCTCAAAAAAAGAAGTATTTCTACTCCTTTACATGTTTTATACTTATGTTTTATTATTCTTTGAGGTAATTTTTTTAATACCATTTTTTATTGTTTCTGTACCATTAATTATAATATTATGATCTATTGTAAATAAGAAATAAATAATACCTATTATTATATCTACTAAATCAAATATAAATACTGATGCTATAGCTGCTATTAAGCCAATATATTTAGTCTTTGATAATCTCTTATTAAAGCCAATTAAACTAAAGACAAATGCACCCATTTGTACAAATAATAATAATGAATTCCAACGATTACTCATCATGAATGTTTTATTATGAATCATAACTAGTTTAGCTAGAAAAGCTATAAACATTAATAATAATGTTAATTTTGTTGCATATTTAATAAATTTAGGATCTTCATAATCATTTTTAAGTTCTATTACTGGAGTTGTTTCCCTTCCTTGATCTAATATTTGTTTTTGAGCTTGTTTTTGTAATTGTTTTTGTTCTTCTTGTATTTGTTCTTCTGATTTATAACCCTCTAAATCTTTATCATTTAATATTAGAATTGGTTCCCATTTTATTCCATCATGTCCTGGATTTATACCACAACATATTTTATAATCTGGTTTATTAATTAATTCTTGTATTTTTAAACCATTTTTTGTCGCAAAATCAATTACTTCATCATCATAATTAAGGTTTGCTTTGAAAAAGATAATCATATTATTCATAATATAACCTCTAATAGTATTATCATAATTATCCATATTTCCGCCTAAAGATAAAAACCATTCTTTATGATCCATTGTACTATTTTGTAAAAATTTAATTTCACCATTAAATACTATAAATAATATCTTATCTTCCATTTTAACCCTACTTTCTTTTTATATTATATCATATGTTTTATTGTTGTATGCTATAATTATTAAAGAGGGATTTGTATGAAGAGATATTTTGTTATATTAATTATAATAATTTGTTTATTTACACTTACTGGTTGTTCTCTGATGAAAAAAAAGATTTCTTTAGACGAATTTCAAGATTATACAAATTCTAAAAACTATAACTTTTTTGATGTTACTGATAATTTCGATTATAATAAAGAAGTTAAAAAAGCTGGGATGGCTGCTACTACTGTATGGCAGATAGAATTTTATATTTTTGATACTAAAGAACATGCTATAGATATGTTTAATATTAATAAGAAATTATTTAAAAAAGATAAAAATAATAATTCTTATGAATATATGAATGATGGGATTAATTATAAATATTATACTCTAACAACAAATAAAACATATATGTATATTTGCAGAGTAGATAATACTGTTATTTATTGTAGGGTTCCTGTTGAATATAGAAATAAAGTTAAAAGGTTTATTAAAGATATGGGATATTAAAAAATAGTCTAAATAGACTATTTTTTTATTTGATATCTTTTATTATTTATTACAAAATTATCACATTCTATTTCTACAGATAATACATCTTTTTTTAATTCTATAACATATACTGTAGTATTATCATCACAAGCAGTTTTTGATTCTTTACCTACTCTTAAAGATTTTAAATAATTATATGTTGCTTTTATATCTTTAGGTTCTGTTTCTTCTATACTTTCTGATCCTGATTCTAAATATTTATTTATAGTAATCTTTTGAATATCTTTTAATTCTATATTTTTATATTCTTTTCTTTCAAATAATGGTGTGGTTTTATCATAATTGTTTTTATTTATAAATAATATTATTAATCCAATAATAATAATTATAATTATTATCCAAATAATTACTTTTCCTTTTTTCATATAAACACCTCTAATTATATTTTATCATATTTAATAAAAAAAGAATTCAAATTGAATTCTTTTTTAATCTTTTACTTTAACAAAGTATGAAGTATCAGAAGTATCAACATTTAATACTTGCGCTTCTATTCCTTCTTCTCCATGATCTACTAGTATCCATACAAATTTCCATTCTGTTCCTTCTGGAATATTAGTACTACTCTTATCTTCTCCTCCTGATATTATTTTCTTAGGTGTCATTTTTAAGCCATAAACATCACTAGCATAAACATTACCATTAGATTGGTCCATAATTTCATTTAATTTCTTTTCTTCTAAACCAACTAAACGCATTGCTTGTTTTCCTGTTTTTATAGTTACTTTTCCTTGCCAGTAATTATCTTTTCTATTATCTTCTGATTTATACCAATAAAATTCACCATTTTTAAAGATCCAATATCCTCCTGAATCAGATAAAATACGATATTCTCCATAGATTGTTTTTTTACTTCCTAAAGCATCTTTTCTTAAATCTGAATATTGATTCCAACTACTTTGTTTCTCTAATGATTCACCTATTGTATCATTTGATATATCTTTTTTTTCTATTGAAATAGTTTTTAATAAGTTTATTATTGCTGGATTAAGAGTTGCTAGATTTTCTTCTGTTGAACTAGAAACAAATGATAATACTGAATTTTTATCTTTTGATACTAATAAATAATATTTTCCTCTTAGTTCTCCTGTTGTATTTAATTTATAATTGTATGTTGCATAATAAATATCATCTTTTAAAAGTATAAATGATGAGTCTTTTAATAAATTTAATGATTCATCTATATCATCTTTCCAATAATTATAAAAGTCATTATAGACTGTTGTTTTACATGCTGCTTTTTGAAAATCACATTCTATTGTGTCATCTAATCTACTTTGTCCTACTTGTACAAAATATGATTCTTCTGAATTATACTTTAAGGCTACTCTATCTCCTTCTAACATGCTTGTTTTCCAGTTTGAATCAAATTTTACAGTATATCCATCTCCGTAAAATCTTTTTCCTTTTCCAGAATCAATTTCTTTTGGAGATGATACTACTCCTATAAATAAGCCTAAAGCAACAATTCCTACTGCAAGCGATATAACATTTAAAATTACCGCAGTCATTTTTTGTTTACTCTTCTTATCAGCTAAAAGTGCCATTAATAATCCAACACATGCTATAGGTAATAATCCACAGAATACTAATGAAGTAATTCCTAATACTATAGCAACTGTTGCTCTTATATCATTATATTCAGTTTCTTCTTCAAAATCATCAACAGTTGGCATTGTTATAGTTTGAGTCATCTCTATTGGTGCTGGAACAATTTCCGGCTGTGGTGTTGGTACAGTCTCCGGTTCTGTTGGTACAGTAGCAGAAACTGTTTCTGGTACAGTCTCTGGTTCTGTTGCTGGTTCTGTTGCTGGTTCTGTTTCAGGCTCTGTTGCTGGTTCTGTCTCTGGCTCAGTCTCCGGCTCAGTTGCTGGTTCAGTATCTGGCTCAGTTGCTGGTTCAGTTTCAGGCTCTGTTTCTTCTATTATTTCTTCTTCAACTATAACTGCAGGTTCCGTCTCAGGTGTAGTTTCTGGTTGAGTTGTTTTTACTTTTATTCTTTTTGTTTTCTTTTTAGTAGGTTGTGTTTCTGGCACTGTTTCAGGCTCTGTTTCTGGTTCTGTTTCAGGTTCCGTTTCTGCTACTATTTCATATTCTGCTACTTCAGGTTCCATCTCTAATTCTTCTGTTTGTTCTTCTTGTATTGTGGTTGTTTCTAATAATTCTGTTTCTGCTTCATCTAGAGATGTTCCACATTTATCACAAAAAGAAGAAGTATCTGACATTTCTTTTTCACAATTAGGGCATTTCTTCATATAATCACCTACTATTATGATTCTACAATATTTTTAATGCTTTTTGGAGGTGGTTTAACTATATTTTTTTTATTTGACGTTTATTTACATTTATAGTAATAAATGTTATATTTTTATTAATGATGGTGATGATATGGATAATTTTGATATAGAGAAGAACATTGATATGAATAGTATTTCTAAAAATTGGGGAGAATTAGAAGCTTTAAAAGAACAATCTTTAGTTCTTAAAAATAGACGTTCTACTGTTCAATTAAGTGATACTAAGAAAAAAAGTAACGGTTTTCTAAGTATAGAGTCTGTAATTGATGTCGGACAACATGAGTATGGAATATCTGATGGTGGTGATATTTTATATACAGCAGGTATAGAACCTTGCTGTGGTGTTGTTATTTATGATAAAAAACATTCAATGTTATTACATCTAGATGGTTCTGAAGATTATAGTGAAGTAATTGAACTTGCTGATGCAATGGGGTTTTCTGAATCATCTCATGTTATTGTTGCTCCGGGTGTTTCTTGTGGAATGGTTAAGGGGAGTTTTGATTATGTCTCACTTGAGAGTGCTTTTCGCGAAAGAGGTTTTTCTGTAGAAGAACATCGTATTCCTAATACTTTAGGTTTTATTACAGTTGATAGTAATAATATTACAATTGGTACTCTAGTAAATAGAAGTTTAGATGTTATGATTTCTAGAAGTGATAATAATTATTTAATTAATAAATAAAAAGAACTATTTTAGTTCTTTTTTTACTTTTTAGAAAAAACTTTTATTAGTTTTTTTATTCCGGAAGGATTTTCTGCTTCTTTTTCTTTTTTAGCTACATCTTCTACTACTGCGTAAGCAAATTCTTCTCCAGATTTAGAAACTGATTTTTTAAATACTAATTCCCATCTTTCTCCATTAGTATAATCTCTACTCATTATTTCATCTATCTCATCAGTAGATAGTGTTAATCCTAATCTTTTATTAAATTCATTTATAAATCTTTTTGCTCTTTCATATCCTCTTTCTGGAATAGTATTTTCTGAATACAATAATTTAAGTGCTACTAATTGAAGAACTCTATGTCTTAATTCTAAATCACAGTCATGATCATATACACATTCTTTTAATTCTGTATAATCAAATTTATCATCAAATTTTTCTTGAAATAAATCTAATAATTCTTCTATTTCTATTTCTTCATTTTCATCAACAAATTCACTCAAATAATAATTATTATATACTTCTCCTGATAAATCATTTATGGCCACTGTATATCTATCCATTTTAGACCAACTATATTCTTTTCTTTTTATTGATAAGAATATTTCTGAATCATATCCTATAAATTTATCATCTTCATAAACTGGCCACTGGCTCCAGCCGCAGGCTCTATATCTAGATAAAATTACATCTAATTGTCTTTCTGGTAATCTAAATAATAATTGTTCTAGTGTCATAGCATTTGATATTCTTCTAATATCATTAAACTCTAGAAATCTTTCTCCTTCAAAGAATCTTAATTCTCTTTCTGGATATTTTATTTCATACCAATTAACTATATTATCTATTAAACCTTGTAATTCATCCAAACTTCTATATCTATGATATCCATTTTCTATTGAATTATCTAACCATACTAGGAATTCCCAATTATTCTTTATTTCATATTTCTTTTTATCTTGTGCATAAAATCTTTCTGCTTCTCTGATTGTCATTATTCATCCTCCGTTTTTAATGGATATTGTATCATTTTTCTTAAAAAATACAAAGAAAAACATTTTCAATTTGAAAATGTTTTATTAATAATATGGTGCCGCAACTAAGAATTGAACTTAGGTTAAAGCCTTACCATGGCCTCGTAATACCATTATACTATTGCGGCATGGTGCCGATTAAAGGACTTGAACCTTCGACCTCCGCATTACGAATGCGCTGCTCTACCAACTGAGCTAAATCGGCATACAAATAGATTTTAACATAAAAAAAACAAAACTACTATGTTTTGCTTTTATTTTGTTTTATTTACTTTTACTTTTGGTTTTTCATCTACTCTTGCAAGTTCAAATCTCTTATATAAAGTATCTCCTATTTCTCCTAATGAATGCTTATACTCAATTATTTGTTTTTTTAGTGATCTTAATTCATTATGATTATCTCCTCTTGTTGCTTCTGCTGGAATCATTATTACTCTACATTCTCCTAAAGGTATTTTTACATAACTATTATCTGCATAATAATCTCCATAATACTTTTTATCATCTTCTGTTGCATTAAAAAAATAAGGTACTTCTTTATCTTCTCTAGTACATTTTGTTATTTCTAATCCTTCTTTTCCTATTTTTCCAAATATAAGAAAATATTCTGTTTTAGAATAATCTTCTACAATACCTTCAAATGTAAGATTATCTGATAAAACTATTCTTCCTGTCCAACTATCTTCTACTTGATAATCTTCATTAAAATATGCACTCTGTCCAAATATATCTATAATTCTTTCCATCATCTTGCCCCCTCACGTAACTCGCGTTTTTATTATACCATTGATTTACTTTCATTGCAATTTTTTTACTGTTTATTTATAATAGATATACAGGAGGGATTCTTGATGGAACATAAAATTATTGCTCATAGAGGTGTTTTTGATAATAAAAAAATAATTGAAAATACTAAAGAAAGTTTTATAAAAGCTATTCATTATAATTATCCAATTGAACTTGATGTACAGTTAACTAACGATAATAAATTAGTTGTTTTTCACGATGATAATCTTAAAAGACTAGCAGGGATAGATGATAATGTTCAAGATATGGATTCTTCTGAAGTAACTAGAATTAAACTATTAAATACTGATTCTACTATTCCTTACTTTAAGGATATTTTAGAACTTAATAAAGATAAAGTATTACTTGATATAGAAGTTAAACATACTAAGAGAATTAAAGATACTGTTTATTATCTTATGAAGGAATTAGATGGTTATAGTAATTATGTTATTATTTCTTTTGATCCTCGTATTATTAGATATATAAAGAAAAAATATCCTGATGTTAAAACAGGATTATTAATACAATCTAAATATGATGGTATTTTTAAACAATGGATATTACATACTAATTTTATTGTTAAATATTCATTATGTGATTTTGTTTCTATTTCTAAAAAAGTATTTAAGAATAGAAGTATGATGAGATTTTTAAAAAAATATCCTATACTATTATGGACAATTAAAAGTAGTGAAGAAATTAATTATGATGATAATATTACATATGTATGTAATAATTTACCTTATAAAAAATAAAAAGACTATATGTCTTTTTTTTATTGGTGTTCGGAAGGGGATTTGAACCCATATCCTTTCCGTCGGAGGGAAAGATTTTATCCAGTTAAACTATCCGAACAAAAAAGATTAGGAATCATTATCACAAGTAATTCCTACCTTTTTTATAAATTCTTTATATTTTGATACTTTTGGAAGACCATCTTCAAAGATATTATCTTCTTCTCCTTCAAGTTCTATTAGTTTTGCAATATCTATTTTGTCATAATTAATATCCATTTTACTGGTTACTGTTGTTGAAGTACGAATTATTTTTGTTTCATAGTTATCAATATCAGTATAGTATTCATGAATCTTACGAAATGCATCTTCATATGTATCTAATGTCTCTTCTGATGTTGATGTTACAACTTCAGTTGATTCTATTCTATTAATTATTCCATCAGTATAATATAATTCATATTCCATTTCTGCACTGGAATTATCATCTATAGTTCCTTTTCTTGAACAGTGTTCATGTACTTGTTTTCCATTTGTAACTTCAATTTCTTCTCCTATTTCTTTTTCTTCCTTAGTACAAGCAGTCATTGTTAATACTAATAAAAAAGATATTGTAATAAACATTATTTTTTTCATATTAATCTTCCTCTCTTTTATTATTATAACATAAAGAAAAAATAATAACTATTCTTAGTTATTATCTTCTACATTTAAGAATGTTTTTAATGCTTTTGTATATTCTCTTATTATTTCTTTATCTTTTGTATTTAAGAATCCATGATAAGCAAAATCTACTATTTCTAATCTTATATTATCATTTATACTTGAGAATGCTTTTGCTTCATCTATTAATGGATCTACATTACCACTTAATAATAGAGTTGTTGGATATTCTATTTTTTTATTTACTGCAAGTGGAAATATTTCTTTAGGAGTATTTTTATAATACTCTTTTAATTTTGGTATTAAATTATAATTAACACTAGTGTTTTCTTTAATACTTAGATATTTTGTTTTACCTTTATATTCTCCAGATAGTACTGGATAAAATAAAATCATTTGGCCTACTTTTAGATTATTATTATTCATTTTTTCTATAATATTTAATAATACATTTGCTCCTGTAGAATCCCCCATTAAAGTTATTCTATCCTTACTAATATTTCCTTTTATTAATTCATTATAAATGTATTCCATTGTTACATATATTTTTTCAATTAATTCAGTTATATTTTTACAAGATTTTTCATAATCAATAGATATTACCATTTTATCTGTTTCTTTTGATATATGCGCAGAAATATCAGAATACAATCCTTCACAATCTGTTATTTCTCCTTCTCCTGGAATAAATATAATTACATCATTAATGTTAGATACTTTTTTAGGATAAAATACTCTTAATAAAAGTAGTTTTTCATCTACTACTATTTTATAATTACTTATATTTCTTTTTGATATAGTTGGATGTAGTAATTCTTTTACTGATCTATATAATTTATATTTTTCCTCTAACTCAAATTCATTTTGTTTCATACTCTTCACCAATTTCATATTATCATAAAAAAAGAGCAAATTGTTATTTGCTTCTTTCATTTGACACTATTTACCATTTATTCTGTAATTTTCTTTAACCATTTCTCTCATAGTTTCTTCTAATAACTCATTTGCTGCAGCTAAATCTTCTTGTGAATAAATTGGTTCTCCGATACGTACTACTAAGTTTTTACTTCTAAATTTATAATCCCCTGTAATAACAAATGGAATAATTGGACTATTTGTCTTTTTAGCCATTGATACAGCTCCAAATTTAAATGGTAAAAAGAAATGATCAAAATACTCTTCTCTTGTTAATCTTTTTTCTTTTATTAACATTTCTAAATATTCATTAGCATTAGCAATATTATCTATAAACTCATCTTTTGTTATTACTTCTCTATCTTTTAATTCTTCTAAATAATTTACAAAAGATGTTTTATTCTTTTTGGCTTTTTTATAGAATTCTTCAAATGATATGTTTTCTTCTGTTAAATATTCATCATATAATTCTCTAGCTCTTTCTTCTTTTAAACCATTTCTTGTTCCTTCTGGAAATAATCCTAGAGCATGATCTTTTTCTAATACTTCTAAAGCAGAATTAACTGCTTCTTCATCTTTTATTGTTCTATCTACTGGAATACATCCTGCACTTCTAAAGAACCAGCCATGATGTCCCTCTTTATATTTAGGATCAAAATATTCCTTTTTTGCCATATAATGAATTACTCTTTTGGTAGGCATTATTACATTACATTGATCCATAATATGAATATGATTACCTACTATAATAAATCTACCTTTAGTTGGAATATTTTCTTTGCCAATGATTGTTGGATTATACCATAATTTATATATTGGACTTAGAATTGTTCTAAATATTTTATAGGCTGTTGCCTTTTCAGCTTTTTCTTCCATTTTTTTCACCTTCTTTTATTTTTTTACTAATAATATCCATTAATTTTTTATTTGATTTTTCTAAATCTTCTTCTACTTTCATTGGTTTTAAAAATTCTATAGTTTCTCCACCTCTAAATAATTTATATTTACCTGTTATAACAAATGGTACGATAGTAGCATTTGCCTCTTTAGCCATTTTTACTGCACCTATTTTAAAAGGCATTACAGGGTCATCTGTACGGTTAATTGTACCTTCTGGGAATATTCCTATACATAAATTATTATTTAAGGCTTCTATGGCATATTTTAAGGCGTTTTTATCATGTATACTTCTATTTACTGGGATTGCTCCCATACCCCATGTGATGATATGAGAAATTCCTTTAAATAACTCTTGTTTTGCTAAGAAATGTACTTGTCTTTTTCTTACTACAGCACATACTAATTCTGGATCTACCCATTTCTTATGATTACCTGCAAAAACTATTGGTCCATCTTTAGGAATATTATCTCTACCTTTTATTTTAGGAAAATATAATAAATATACTAAAAATATTAATAGTGGTTTTGTTAAAGTATAAAACCATCTATCTCCATACTTAAATTTTTCTTTTTTCGCTGTCACACTTATCACCTATTTTTAATTATACTATTATTAATTATGTCTTTCAATGATGCTTTTTATAATCTAACTCATAAGCATCTAATTGGTGCTCTTGATAATATGATAATGCTAATTGTACATCATTGTCTTTTTCAAACATTAAACGAAACATTTCTATTTCATCAGGAGTTAATTTATATCCTTGAATAAATCTTGTTACTCGATATGGTGGCATTGCTAAAGCCATTTTGATTATTTCTTCTCTTGTTAATATTTTATCAATTCTAATCTTATTTGTACTATACATATCATAGTAACCATAATATTCATCTTCATCTCTATCACTTGTAACTGTTTCTCCTAATCCAGTTACTTCTGCTATTTGAATTTCTTCTTCCATAGCACGGAAAAAACGTAGAGTATCTTCTAGTCTCTTACAAAAATGATATCCTCTACCATCATTACCAAATCTGGGTGAAAATATCATTGAGTATATCATTCCTTCTTCAAATTTTTTCCCATAACGATTACTCATATCTTTATTAAACGCTTTATATCCTTTTATTTTGTCCATTGAACCTCACCTGTAGATTATTATAACAAAAAAAGTAAACTTTTTTTAGTTTACTTTATAAATTTATCATTAATCTTTCTTATATAGTTATAATCTTTCTTACGTATTAAATGAATATGACTAGTAATTTTTATTTCTATTTTAGTTACTTCATCATAATATTTATTTACTCCATCACTAGTAATTAAAATATTATTAGTCTTTGTTTTAGGAATAATAGTTATTTTTTTAGTAGCAGGTATTACTACTGAATTCTTTAATGATCTATAACTTTTATTAGACATAGGAGCGATAGGAGTTATTTGTAATGTATCAAATTGATTATCTACTATAGTTCCTCCATAACATAGATTATAAGCAGTAGAACCAAAAGATGTAGATATTAATAAACCATCTCCTACATAGTTTTCTAATAAAACATCATTAATGTATGTATCTAAATAAACTGTATTTAATTCTTTTTCTCTTATTACTATTTCATTTAAACTATGAAATTCTATTATTTTATTATTTGCTTCTACTAATATATCTTCAATACCTATTTCTTCATAAAAGTAATCTTTATTTTTTATTTTTTTTATAAAATCTTGTACTTCTTCTGCAGATATATCTTGAGCAAAACCTAAAGTTCCGGTATTTATACCTACATATAAAGCATTTTTATTAAAATTACTTTCATTAACCATTCTAAGGAAAGATCCATCTCCTCCAATAGCTATTCCTAAATCAAAGTCATTATCTTCTACTATTTCATATTTTTCTTTTATTAAACATTCTTTTGTTTCTTGCTCTACTTCTTTGGATTTTAAATTGTTTTTTACAAATAATCTTACTTTATTAATTTCTTTCATGCTTTTTATACCTAAATAAACATGATGGACGATGTCCTTCTCCTGTTTTCATCCTTTCTGTTTTTTCAACCTTATTAGATATTATTCTACGAAATGCTGGATCAAGTAGTTTTTTATTCAATATTACTTCATATACTTGTTGTAATTCTCCTAGAGTAAAGTACTCTGGCATCATATTGAATACAATATCAGTATAGTTTGTTTTATTCTTTATTCTTTCTAACCCTACTATTATTACTTCAGCATGATCAAAAGCTAAAGAATCATTATTATCTACAATGAAATCATATTTATCTGTAGTTTTTTCTCTTAATACTTTTTTTGCAGTAAATTTTATTTTTTCTTTACCATTAGATAAAGTTAAGTCTATTTTATTTTTTGTTTCTACTCTTTTTTCTATATCAAACCATTCAGCATCTACTACTTCATCTTTTAATTTGTTTTTATCAACTAAAGATATAAAGGCAGTAGATACTACTCTTAATCTGGGATCTCTATTTAAAGAGTCAAATGTATATAATTGTTCTAAATATACATCAGATAGATTTGTTTCTGCTTTTAATACTCTTTTAGCACATTCTTCTAAGGTTTCTTTCTTTGGATTCATAAATCCTCCGGGAAGATTCCATTTATCTTTATATGGATAGTCTTTTCTTTTAGTTAATAAAATACTCATACTTTTTTCTTCGTTTTTACGGTAATTATTTGGATCTTTGGAAGAAACACTTAAAATTAAAAGATCTGCTGTCATTGATAATTTTTCAAATTTTGATGAATCATAATCTTTTAAGAATTCTTTTTCTGATTTATATTCTTTCATTTTAACCTCCTATTATTATTTCTAATTCTTCTATTATTTTATCTATTACTAGCTCTTTATTTAATTCTCTTGAATTTTCTTTTACTTCAATTTTATAAACATAATATTTATTATTATCTTTATCATAGATAGAAATAAATACTATATTATCATCTCCATATAGATTATTCTTATCTATTCTATTTAATTTACCAGTAATACCTATACCATAATTAGAATTAGTATAATCACATATTACTTTAGACATTTCTTTAGCAGTTTCAATACTATATACTGAATATTTATCAATTATTTCTCTTGATACACCCATTTTTATTTTATATTCATTAGAGTATGTTATAGCACTAAATTTAATAATATCACTAGAACCTTCTATATTAGTAATACTATTTACTACTGCTCCTCCTGTACATGATTCCATAGTTGATATTGTTTTATTATCTTTAGTTAGTATTTCAACTATATTTTTAAATGTCTTCATATAAATGATGCTCCTCTATATATTTTTTTACTATAGGATTAAGATATTTACTACTACCTTCTCTTATATCAGTAGATGAAACATCTAAATGATTAAAATCTTCACAATAGATAAATTGTTTATCATACTCTTTTAAATATTTATTCTTTTCTATTTTATCTCTTTTTAATACTATTATTTTATTTTCTAATATTTCATTAATATTTTCCCATTCATGTAATCTTTCTAAATTATCTGAACCAATTATTAAATATAAATCATCTTCTTTATAGTCTTTTTTTAAACTTCTTATTACTTCATATGTACAAGGATAATTATTATGAATATTATCTACTTCTACATTTATATCTTCATATACTTTTAACATTTCTACTCTTTCATTAATATCTACTAAATAATTTTTATCCCAATAGTTTGGTGTTGGTAGTAATAATATTTTATCTACTAATTTTTTTTCTAATAAATATTTTATTACTTTATGATGTCCTTCATGAGGAGGATTAAAACTACCTACATAAACACCTAATTTCATTTTTTAAATATGGGAATGTTAAATTTGTGAAGACTGTTTTTATGAAGTTTTTCTATTTTTTCTAATACATCTTTATCTACTGGTTCATTATTTATCACTTTAGTAATATCACTATATTTTACTCCTAATTTATCCTCATCAGATAAACCACTTAATCCATCATTAGGAGTTTTATATAATACTTCTTTTGGTACATTTAATACTTCTCCTATTTGTATTACTTCTTCTACGGTTAAATCTCCTAAGACATTTATATCAGAGATTCCATCTCCTCCTTTAGTAAAATAGCCTACATATATTTCACATTTATTTCCTGTGCCAGCAACTACATAAGTTCTTCCTTTTAGAGATGAATATAGGGCTGCTAAATAATAAAGAGAAGTCATTCTAAGTCGAGGTTTAATATTAATATCACTATTTTTTAATTCATCATTAGAGTAATTACCTAATAAACTAATTTGTTTTTTAAAAGTATCATATGTTTCTGTTAGATCTAGATTAATCATTTCAAAACCATAATAATTACTTATTAGTAAAGCATCTTCTCTATCAGTACTATTTGAATTACAAGGTAGGGTTACTCCTAAAACATTTTCTTTTCCTAAAGCTTCTGTAAAGAGTGCTGCAACTACTGCTGAATCTTTTCCTCCACTTATTCCTATTACTACTCCTCCTAGATTATTACTAGTAAAATAGTCTCTTATAAATTCTATTATTCTATCTTTTGTTTTTATTGGATTAAACATATTATTCCTCTTTTCTATTTATTTAAATTAGAATGTTTTTCTATTAAATTATTTTTTAATTCTCTTAATGTATCACTTAAATCTACATAGTATTCATGTGGTTTATTAATTCTTAGTATTTCTGGGTACAATGTATTTATTTCTTTTTCACAGTACTCTTTTCTTTCATCTAGAGATGGATTATTATAAACTAATTTTCCACCTTTAAATATTGGTACTAATAATTCTCTCATATTGTAATTATTAATTGTAGTTTTTTTCCATGTTTCTACTGGATGTACTAAAGTGTATTCATTTATTGGAATAGTTTCTTCTCTTAAGGCAATTACATCTCCTAAGGCGAAACCTGTTTCTTTATCATAAAACCTTACTACTTTTTTAAAACCTGGATTAGTTGTTTTAATATTATCATTACTTAATTTCATTCTAGGAGTTGGTTTATTATTCTCTTCTACTGCACATAATTTATATACTCCACCTAATCTTTCTTTAGGGGCAGCAATATTATCTCCTACTCCTAATGAATCAATTACTGCTCCTTGATCTAATAAGTCTCTAATAGAATATTCATCTAAACTATTACTTAAACATATTGTTGTATCAGGATATCCTGCTTCATCTAACATTTTTCTTGCTTCTTTTGATAGATAAGCTAAATCTCCACTATCTATTCTTATTCCTTTAAATTTATAACCATTGGGTTTTAAATAATCATTTGCTACTTTTATAGCATTAGGTATACCACTACGTAGAGTATCATATGTATCTACTAAAAATACGCAATTATTTGGATTAGATTTTGCATAACCTAAAAATGCTTCATACTCATCTTCTGTTTCTGTAACTAATGAATGAGCCATTGTTCCTAATACTGGAATATTATATTTTTTTCCAGCATAAGTATTACTAGTACCAGAACAACCCCCAATAAACGAATTCTTACTAGCTTCTATAGCAGAATCTATTCCTCTAGCACGTCTAGCACCAAACTCCATTACTGGAATATTATTTGCTTCATGGGTAATTCTTTTAGCTGCTGTTGCAACAAGTGATGCATGATTAAAACAAGCAAGAAGTGCTGTTTCTAACAATTGAGCTGTTACAGCATCTGCTTTTACTGTTAATACTGGTTCATTAGGAAATACTACTGTACCATCTGGTACGGCATAGATGTCTCCTTTAAAAGATAAGTTTTTTAAATAGATTAAGAAATCGTCAGTAAAAGTATTTAATCCTTTTAAATAAGCAATATCTTCATCATTAAATTTAAAGTTTTTTACATAATCTATTATTTCATCTAAACCACTACTAATTGTATATCCTCCATTAAATGGATTATTTCTAAAAAATATATCAAAGTATAATTTTTCATCTTTTTTCCATTCATTAAAATATGTTTGTGCCATTGTTAATTCATAAAAATCAGTCATTAAAGTTTTATTCATATTATCACCCTATTTCTTCTTTACTAATTCAATTCCTTGCTGTTTCATTAATAATTTAGAAGCAGCAACATATTCCTTCCTATTATCTTCATTGTATGTAGCAATTGCATCTTCATGTACTCTTATAGTATGAGGTCTATTAATCTCATCTAGATGATTTGCTAAAGCAATAGTACCATTAACCACACATATATCAGTACAGCAACCTACTATATCAAAATCATTTAATTCTGTTTGATATTTTATTAATTCTCTAAACTCAGGAGATTCCATAAAACTAGTAGAATTTTTTTCAATACTAATTGTATCTTCACTGTATTCATATTCTTTTAATTCATCTACTAATTCTTGTTCAAAAGTATTTCTAACACAATGTTTTGTATTACCAAATCTTATAAATTCTACTGAATCTTCTTCATGAGTATCTTTAATAAAAATAATTAATTTTCCTTCTTTTTTTGCTCCTTTAATTAATTCTATTTGACGAGGAATAATATCTCCTATTTTTTCATCATGTAATACTCCTTCTCTTACAAATCCATTTACCATATCTACTATTATTAAACAACTTTTATACATTTTTAAATTCTTAATATCCATATATTCTCCTTATAATTAATCTTGTTAATAACATTTTATTAATAACAGATATTTTTGTCAATATAAAAAGACAAAATAATTATTATTTTGTCATATTTATATCGTCAATTAACTCTTGATTATAATAAATAGTTATTCCTTTAGGTATTACTTCTATATCAAATACTTTACTAGTTAATTTTTCTCCATCTATATTACTTGATACTTCATCTTCAAATTCTATTTTTAATTTTTTAACTACTATTTTAGTTGTATGAATAGAATCTTCATGCAATCCATTATCCATTCCTTTTATTAGTTTAGCCATCATCATTTTTTTCATTTTATCTATTAAATAAACATCTATTGTTCCATTATCAAGTCTAGCTCTATAGCCCACTCTATAGCCACCACCATAATATCTACCATTACATAAAGCAATTGTGGTCATTTCATCTATCCATGTTTTATTATTATATGTTACCTTTACTGGTTTAGTTTTATACTTTAAAAAATGTATTAAAAGTGACATGTTATATCTTTGTTTTTCAGGGATTATTTTACTATGTATTATTTCATCATTATTACCAATATCAGCATCTATTCCAAAACAAGCAACATTAATAAAAAATTTATCATTAATTTTTATTAAATCTATTTTATTAATCTTTTTATTTAATTGTTCTCTACAAGTTCTATAAAAATCATTACCTGTTCCATATGGAATAAAACCCAAAATATTTTTAGTACCAACCATACTATTTAATACTCTATTTATTGTTCCATCTCCACCTACTGCGAGAAATGTTACTTTATCTTTTTTATATTTTTTAACAATATCTTCAGTTGATGTATCTACATTATTAATTTCAATTACATAATCCATTTTTCTATTATTAGATATATATTCTATTCTTTTTACTAATGGATTTAATTTATCTTTTAAACTGAATCTATTAAGAATATATACATATTTCATATAACCACCTATATTTATTATACAATAAAAAAAGATTTATCATTTCTTTTTTGATAAATCTTTTACTCTTTTATTAGATTTAATATGAGTACCAATAATATCTGATACTTCTAGAATAGTTATAAAAGCACTTTCATCCATTTCTTCTACTATTCTATTTAATTCAAATACTTCCATTCTTGTTAAAACACAATATAGAACTTCTTTTTCTCCACTTATTAATCCTTTTCCTCTAATAGTAGTTGTAGTCCTACCTAATCGTTTATATATTTCAGTAGATAGATCTGTTCCTTTATCAGTGATTATTAAAGCCGCTTTAGCTTGTTCTAATCCTTCTGATACAAAGTCTATTACTTTAAATGTTATAACATAAGTAAGTAATGAATATAGTGCTCTATCTAATCCAAAGATTATTCCAGCAACTGAGAATATTACTAAGTTGAAAACAAGAATTATTTGACCAACACTAAATGATGTCTTTTTACTAATAACTATAGAAACACTTTCAGTACCATCAATACATCCTCCAAAGTGAATAATCATTCCTACACCCAGACCATATAATGCTCCACCAAATACTATAGATAATAATATTTCTTCAGTAAATGGTTCTACTAGTTCAAAGTATGATAAGAATAAGGCAAAGAATGCCATTGAAAATACTGTTCTAATTAAAAAGTTTCTTCCTAGATTCCTATAACCAATATAAATAAATGGAATATTTATCAGTATTACTAATAACCATAATGGTACACCAAATAATTTATGAATAATAATTGATATACCTGTTATTCCTCCATCTAGAATAGTATTTGGTATTAAGAAACATTCTAAGGCTGCAGCTGCTATAAAACAACCAATTATTAACATTAAAAATGTTAATATATTTCTTCCTGTTTTATTCTTTATTCTGCTCATATAATTCCTCCTTCTATGTCTTTATTAAAACATTACTTGTAGTCAAATAAATATTACCACCATTTGTAATAATCCAATTCTGATCATTAGCATCTTTTACATATATTTTATTTGTTGCTTTCCAATTGGCAAAAATATAAGTATATGTTGTAACATTACTAAAATCAAATGTTGATAAATCAATTTCAAAATTATTATTAGTATAACCTGTTTGATAAAACATTTGAAACATATTAGTTACTTTACTGGTGTTGAATTTTGAACCCAAATCCAAAGAAAAGACTGGATTGTTTTTACCTGTAGTAGCAAAAAGACTACTCATATCTGTTACGTTACTGGTATCAAATTTTGAGCCCAAATCTAGTGTAAATACTGTACTATTATAGCCTGTTGATTGAAACATACTACCCATATCTGTTACATTACTGGTATCATATTTGTCGCCCAAATCCAGTGTAAATACCGTACTATTATAGCCTGCCATACTAAACATACCATGCATATCTGTTACATTACTTGTATCAAATTTTGAGCCTAAATTTAAAGTAAAAACTGGACTATTATAGCCTGTTCTATAAAACATTTGATTCATATTTGTTGTATTGCTGGTATCAAATTTATCTCCTAAATCTAAAGTAAAAATTGGACTACTATAGCCTGTTGAATTAAATAAACTGCTCATATTTGTTACATTGCTAGTATCAAATTTTGTTCCCAAATCCAAGGTGAAGGCTTGACTGCTATATCCAGTTCCAGAAAACATGCTACCCATATTTGTTACATTACTCATATCAAATTTTGAACCCAAATTTAAAGTAAAAACTGGATCATTTCTTCCGGTATTATTAAACATGGCATTCATATTGATTACTTTGCTTGTATCAAATTTATCACCTAAATCTAAGGTGAAAATCTGACTATTATAACCTGTTGATTCAAACATTCCTCCAGAGCTGCCACTTCCATTAATTAGATTTGCTGTTGACATTGTTGTAACATTTCCAGTATCAAATTTGTCTCCTAAATCTAAGGTAAAAACTGGACTAGTAAAGCCTGTTGTAAAAAACATACCACTCATATCTGTTACATTGCTAGTATCAAACTTATCCCCTAAATCTAAAGTAAAAACTGAACTTTTATAGCCTGTATAAGAAAACATTTTTTTCATATTTGTTACTTTACCTGTATCAAATTTATCTCCCAAATCTAAAGTAAAGACAGAGCTATTCCTTCCCGTACCATAAAACATACTACCCATATCTGTCACATTGCATGTATTAAATTTAGAACCTAATTTTAAAGTAAAGACTTGACTGTTATATCCAGTATTAGAAAACATAGATTCCATATTTGTTGCATTAGCTGTATCAAAGTTAGAACCTAATTCTAAGGTAAAAACCGGGCTATTATGGCCTGTATGATAAAACATATTTTGCATATTTGTTACATTACTTGTATCAAATTTAGAACCTAAATCTAAGGTGAAGGCTGTACTACTATAGCCTGTGTAATAAAACATACTCTGCATATCTGTTACATTGTTGGTATAAAACTTATCACCCAAATCAAGAACAAACGCACTGCTTCCATACCCTGTGTTATTAAACATATTTTGCATATTTATCACATTGCTAGTATCAAAATTATCTCCTAAATCCAGCGTAAAAACCGAGCTATTACATCCTACATAGCTAAACATACTAGTCATATTAGTAGTTAGTGAAATATCAAGTTTTTCAATTCCATAAATAGCATCTACTCCTCTTAAATTATAAAATAAATAGCTACTATCTTCATTCGCATATAAATGTCCATCACCTTGTATATATAAATCATACTTTGTATTATCATCTTGATTTGAAGTAACATAAGCTATTACATTACCATTCCTTGCAGCACTTATATCCCATGAAGCAATAACATTATCAGGTGGATTAATACTATCATCTAAAGTAATGTTTTTTATTTTATCTCTATAAGTTAGATTTTTAAATGATGTTTGGTCAGTTGAAGACATTGTACGAATAATTGGTTTTTTATATTTTGATAGATTAATTGATCCATTTATTCCTAAGTCTGTACCTAAAGTAGAATATCCTATTCCTAAGAACAATACAAAAACAAGGAATATCATAATATTTCTTTTTTTATGACTAAATCTTACTTTTCTTCTTGTTCTCTTTAGCATAGAATTCTCCTATTATATTTTTATTATAGTATTTTTTTCTTTGTATATCAACGAATGTGGAATAATAATACTTGTACTTTACACAAAAAAACAGGATAATTCCTGTTTATTATTTGTAAAAATTATGTAAGTCAGAATCATCTGCGAGATCTTTTGCATTTTGTATTTCTTCTTGTTTTTTCTGTTCAGGTGTCTTATTTGGTTTTATTTCTTTTGGTTTTGGTGGATTTCTCTTTAATTCTCTTTCTCTTTCTTTTTTTAACTCTTTATTAATATAAGAATATTCTTGTCTTACATCTTCTCCATCAATATTTCTATATGCACTGGTAAATAAGAATTTATATAAGAACAAAAACATTATTATTCCAGCTATGGCTTCTAGTATTCTTACTAACATCATAGTACTTTCCCCTAATTCAGTGTTTTTAGCCATACCTATTTGTTCTACAGTCTCACCAATATAATCTTGAGATCCATCTGTTCTACAAGTAATATTTTCTCCTAAGACAGAAATGTACTTAATATTTTTATATGATTTACCTGTTGCTAACTGTGAACTAGTAACATCAATTACATAGTTTTCTTTTTCTGCTTTTGTAGTTAATTCTTCACTTTCAGCACAGTAATTTATTGTACCAATATTTTTCTTATCTTGATCAAATAATCCTACTGATATTGATAAGTTGGTTGTATCTTTTGAATTGTTTTTAATTAGACCAAATCTTATTATTCCTTCATTATATGATAAATCTTTATAAAGAAATGTTTCTCCTCTAATAGTTGTTTTTGTATTTTCTGGAATTAATTCTTTCATTGTATAATTAGCTGCTTTTACAGGAGTAATTATACATGCTAACATTAACATTACAATTATTATTTTTTTCATATTAATGATTCCTTTCTATATATTTTTCTATATCTAACCAATTTGTTACATATTTTTCTTTTAATTCATATTTTTCTCTATCATCAAATAATAAAGCATTAATACCATCAGTAATAAGCATTTTATAGTTTAATGGATCATTATCAATCATTAAATCTATATTATATTTCTTACATATATTACTTCTTTCTTGACCAGTAGCATTTATTATTACATCATCTACTTCAATACCTTCTTTTTCTAACCATTCTCTTGTTATTTTATCTGAGTCTTTAATATTTCTTGAAGTAATAATATATATTTCATTTCCTTTATTTTTTATTCTTTTTAAAACTGCTTCTACATTTCTTTTTATTTCAACATTTTTATATATTTCTTCAGAATATTTATTAAGAAATTGTTCTCTTAAATCCTCGTCATTCATAATATCTAAAGGATTTAAATTAATTTCATTTGAGAATAATTCTAAATATTCATGAACTTTTTCTGTAGTTCTACAGATAGTATCATCCATATCTATTCCAATTCTCATTTTAATTCCTCCAGTTTATTAATTGCTTCTTCTATTGTATCTACTTTAATTAATTTTATCTTAATTTTTTTCTTTTTGATATACTTTTTAGCATCTTTATAATTATCTCCTCCTGGAGATAAAAATATATCTGCTTTGGCTGAAGCTGCTCCTAATATTTTATGTTCTATACCACCTATTTGTCCTATTGTACCATCTGGTTCAATAGTACCTGTACCAGCGATTGTATATCCTTTAGTTATATCTTTTTTAGTTAATTGATTATATATTTCTAAAGTAGTTATTAGTCCTCCTGATGGACCAGATTCTCTTTTATTAAACTTTATATTTACTTTAGGATCTGTTTTATATTCTTTTACTTGTTGAAGACTAATTCCTAATAGTTTTTTTCCTTCTAATTCATATATTGGTGCTTCTATTTCTTTTTCTTTTTTATTACGTATTATTTTTATTAAGACATTATCTCCTACTTTTTTTGTTTGAAGATAATCAGAATATTCTACTATTGTTTTATAACTTTGATTATCAATACTTAGTATTTCATCTCCTACTTTTAAAGTTGTTTTATAATCATCAGGATATATTACAATTACATATAGTTTTGATGATATTTCTTCTACAGATTTATTTGCCATAGTATAAGCCCAATATGTTGCTGTACCATTAGCAGTTATTAAATCTAAATCACTTCTAAATTGAATATCTTCAAAGTTTTCTTCTTCAGAATACTTATAATTATTAGCATCTTCTCTTTCCCACATAGGAACTATATAACTTAAACCATAAAATAATAAATTAGCATCTAATTGAGATACATAACTTATATTTAAGCTTCCTTTACTTTGTTTCTTACCTTCTACACTTATTCTAGATGAAGCATCACTTATTCCTCCACCCATTACAATGTAATAATTAAGGGGAAAGTTTAATACTACTACTAATAATATACAAAAAATGATAAATTTATATTCTTCTTTAATTGTTTCTTTAATAACATTAAGTGTTTTTTTGAACATCTTATCACCTTATTATTATTATAACAAATAATATAGTAAATATATACAAAGATTAATACTACTTGTCATATTTGTGTATATAAAAAGTATCCAATGGATACTTTCTTATTAAGGGTAATAAATACCTGTTACACTATGTTCATTAGAATTATCAATTGGGAAAGTTCCACTTTCATCAACACTACTAGATTGATAATCTATTGGTGCAACAATGTTTATGGCATACTTTGTTCCTAAGTTAGGATGATAAAAACCAATATATATATTTAATACATGACTTTCTATATCGGGATCTGCTTCGTTAGTAATATTTATAGCAATATTGTTTATTTGAAAATCTTTTGCTACCCAACAGTTATGATAAGCTGCTCCTGTTCCATTTGGTCCTTCATAACACTTATAATCTCCATCTTCAACTACACCTTGAACATAAGTATTTGTATCATTGTTATATCTACCATACGTTTCTCCTAAATTTGGTAAATCATAACGTACCATATCTGGAGTTAAACCAGCAGTATTTCCCTCTGGAATACCATATTCTATATAGAATGTATCATCTTGTTCAGAACCTTCTATACGATAGGCTGTTTTAGTAAATCTTTGGAAAACTACTAATCTTTTTTGAACTCCATCTTTAAATGTTAAATCTACGGTATATTTTTTACCTATTGATGAACCCGGAGCTTCTTTATTATCAGTTATTTTAGCATATGTTAAACCTCTTTTTATAATATCTTCTTGTATTACATTTGTTAAACTATTTTTAAACTCATATACACGAGCTCTATATGATTCTTGTAATTTCTTTTCATTAAAAGATGAAATTGTTGAAAATAATGACATCATAACTATTGAAACTACTACGAAACATACTAATACTTCTACTGTGGTGAAACCTTTTCTGTTCATTATTTAATCACCTCCATTGTTGAAAATGAATAGTAATCATTATGATCCTTTTGGTGATGTACAACTACGATTACTCTATATTTTGCTCCTGTATTATTATGAGGAATTGTATAATTTGGAAGTGATAAGATATAGTCTTTTGTTGGAGAAGTAAATGATTTTTTAGTTAGTCTATTATTACAGTACTTAGCAATATTAGTCTTTTCTATAGATTTTACTGGATCGCTATATAATTCATCATAGTCATCTACAGTTTCATCAAGTATTGGTGTTGTACAAGTACCCAAACCCTTTTGATGACAACATTCTTGAAATGCAGCAGTTGCACAACCAGTACTAGAAGATGCTACACTAACTGATACTTCTCCTCCTGCTGGTTTTTGTAAAATACAAGCTTCTTGCCAACGTTTAATTGATTGAGTTCTAATTAGTTCTTTAAAACTCTTATCAGATGCTGCTCCTGAGGTAGCACCAATTGTATATTTGGTAATAAAAGCATCACAACCATTACCATAACTATCACAGTTATTTATTTCTAATGAATTAACTATATTAATACACATTTCTCTTTGATTATTATCAGTAGTAACATCATCACATTCAAATCTAATATAACCATATTCATTCATCATTTTAATATCTGATCCTTTTAGTGAATATCCATTACTTTCAATTAATTTTTTTATCCAGTATGCTGTATACTTTCCATCAACATCATCATATGTTTCTCTTTTCTCATATTCACCTATTAGAGGGTAGAAATTTGAATAAATCATGGTGAACATAACCATTAAAAAAACAGATACAATTAGGGTTTCTGCTAAGACGAATCCTTTATTATTAATTTTTTTCATTTTTCATTCTCCCTCTCCTTGCTATTCTTTCAAAATTATTATATAATATTTTATAGTAAAATACCATAGAAAGTAGACAAAAGGGGTTGAAATGATGGTCCAATTTGATGTCAAACGAGTTCAAAAAGGTACCGAGAGTTTCATGGTGTCTTTTGATTTTACAAAGACACCTGTTACACAAATTGCAGATTATGTCATCATTGCAGCTGCAAAATACGGTGCTTCAGATATACATTTTGACCCTAGAGGGGAAGGAATGATGGTACGTTTTAGGATTGACGGTGATTGTCAAGACTATACTTTTGTACCTAAAGCTTATGAAAAAAATTTAACGACGAGATTAAAAATTATGGCTAATATGAACATCACTGAGTCACGTCTACCTCAGGATGGTGCGATTAAAGGTAATTTTGGAGATCAATATTTGGATATGCGTGTGTCTGCTTTGCCATTAAATGAAGGAGAGAAAATCGTTATCCGTATTTTAGACTATTCACGTAGTTTGGAAGGAATTGAAACTTTAGGATTCCACCCAAACAACCTTGAGAAAATTAAGAGAATGATGACTTTACCAAATGGTATTATTCTTACCACTGGTGCTACTGGTTCTGGTAAATCAACAACTACATACTCTATTCTACAAGGACTTAATAAACCTGAAACAAATGTTATTACTGTTGAAGACCCCATAGAAATGAATATTGAGGGAATCAACCAAGTACAAGTAAATGCAGATATTGGTATGACCTTTGCTGCTGCTCTTCGTTCTATATTACGTCAAGACCCCAACGTAATACTTATCGGAGAGATTCGTGACTCTGAGACTGCACAAATTGCTGTTCGTGCTTCTATTACAGGTCACTTAGTTTTGTCTACTATCCATACCAATAATGCTCTTGCAACAATTGAACGTTTACTTGATATGGAGGTTGAGCGTTACTTATTGTCTACTGCTTTATCCGGTATTATTTCTCAGAGACTTGCAAAAATGTTATGCCCTGATTGTCGATATGAAAGAGATACTACTAAGTATGAGAAAAAAGTATTTAAGAAATTCATGAATATGGATGTTGATAAAGTATGGGATGCAAACCCTCATGGATGTGAACATTGTCGTAGAGGATATCATGGACGTATTGCGTTCCATGAAGTTCTTGAATTAGACGATGATATTCGTGCTGCATTAAACCATGAAAAACTAGAGAAAAAAGAACTTGCAAAGATGGTTTATACTGGAAAAACTATTACAATGCTACAAGATGCTTTAATTAAATGTTTGGAAGGTTTAACTTCATTTGAAGAAGTATATCGTACTATTGAGATTGAAAATGAAGATGATGATAACTATGAAAATGAAATAGCTGTAGAGATTCAAGATTCTGCTCCTAAAGAGGAAGAAGTTCAAGAAGATCCAGATAGTTTAATAGAAGAACCTAAGAAACTAGAAAATACACTTATTATAGCTCCTCCTGTAATGGGACCTGATAGTCCAGAAACAACTCCTGATACACAACCAGAAGCTATTCAATCACTTGAGGAAAATAATATTAATATTGTTCCGCCTATTGTTGATAATACATATGTTGTTCCTGGAGTAGCATCATTTGATGCCACACCAGAAATACCAATTGTTACAGAAAATGGTTATGCACAACCAACAGAACAAAATAATATTACTAATGCAGTTTATGTTAATCCAGTGCAAGCAGGAGCAGTAAATATTACTCAAGAAACTCCTGTTACTCAAACTGCTGATGTTGGAACTATGTATACATATGGTTCACCTACAACTGCACCAATGATTCAACCTGATATGGTACAACAAGCTGTAATGCCTGGAGCAATCCCAGAAATGCCATTACAAGATGTTACTACGTATACTGCTCCAGTTTATACTAATCCTACATATGTACAACCTACTGAGGGATATACAGCATATAATCAAAATCAACAAGTATATCAGGCAAATCCTCAAACAGAAATACCTAAATTATAAAAAAAGAACCATAAGGTTCTTTTTTTATGTCTTAATCAAAACATTACTTGTAGTTAAATTACTATTACCACTATTAGCAATAACCCAATTTTGATCATTAGCATCTTTTACGTATATCTTTTGTGTTGTTTTCCAATTTTGAAAAATAAGTACAGATCCACTGACTCTATTGAAATTAAATGGTGATAAATCAATTTCTAAATTATCATTAGCATTACCTGTATTAGAAAACATTTGATTCATATTTGTCACTTTACTAGTATCATATTTATCACCTAAATCTAAAGTGAATACTGGGCTGCTAAAGCCTGTTGATTCAAACATACCACCCATACCTATAACATTGCTCGTATCAAATTTATCACCCAAATCTAAAGTTAAAACCTGACTGTTGTAGCCTGTTGATTGAAACATGCAACTCATATCTGTTACATTGCTTGTATCAAATTTTGAGCCCAAATTCAAGGTGAAAACCTGACTACTAAAGCCTGTTGAGGTAAACATATAACTCATATCTGATACACTACTAGTGTCAAATTTATCACCCAAATCAAGAGTAAGCACTGCGCTTTTATAGCCCAATTCTCTAAACATTTGATGCATTTTTGTTACTTTACTGGTATCAAATTTGTTACCCAAATCTAGAGTGAAAACCTGACTATTATACCCTGTTTTGTTAAACATAAATCTCATATCTGTTACATTACTGGTATCAAATTTGTCTCCCAAATCCAAGGTGAAGGTTGTATTGCTATATCCAATTTGAGAAAACATTTGACCCATATCTGTTACATTACTGGTATCAAATTTGTCTCCCAAATCTAAAGTAAACACTGGACTACTATAGCCTGTTTGGGTAAACATACCAAACATTCTTTTTACATTACTAGTATCAAATTTGTCGCCTAAATCTAGAGTGAATACCTGACTACTATAGCCCGCATTTGAAAATAAGTATTCCATATTTGTTACTTTACTGGTATCAAATTTGTTACCCAAATCTAATGTAAAAATCGTGCTACTATAACCGGTTCCACCAAACATAGAAGACATAGATGTTACATTACCTGTATCAAATTTATCTCCTAAATCAAGAGTAAATTCTGTACTTTTATATCCTGTATAATAAAACAAAATAGACATACTTGTTACATTTGATGTGTCAAATTTATCGCCTATATCCAAGGTAAACACTGGACTACTATAGCCGGTTTGACAGAATATACCATACATATTTGTTACATTTGACGTATCAAATTTTGAGCCTAAATCAAGTGTAAGCACTGTACTTTTATAACCCAATCCTCTAAACATTTGATACATATTTGTTACATTGCTTGTATCAAAATTACTTCCTAAGTTTAATGTGAAAACTGGACTATTATAGCCTGTTTCATAAAACATCTCAGACATTGTTGTTACAGTACCCGTATCAAATTTCTCACCTAAATCCAAAGAAAAGACTGTACTTTTATAACCAGTTGAATAAAACATACTTTGCATGGTTGTTACATTGCTTGTATCAAATTTAGAGCCCAAATCTAAAGTAAAAACTTGACTATTATAACCTGTTTTATAAAACATATAGGACATATCTGTAATATTGCATGTATCAAATTTGTCACCCAAATCTAAGGTTAACACTGTACTTTTGATGCCCAATTCTCTAAACATTTGATACATATCTGTAACATTACTTGTATCAAATTTGTCGCCTAAATCTAAAGTGAAGATTGTACTATTAGAGCCTGTTTGATTAAACATAAATCTCATATCTGTTACATTTCTTGTATCAAATTTAGAACCTAAATCTAAAGTGAATACTGTGCTTTTAAAGCCTGTTGATGAAAACATACTTCTCATATTAGTTACATTACTGGTATCAAAATTATTTCCCAAATCTAAAGTGAATACTGTACTATTATAGCCTGTGCGCCAAAACATATACTGCATATTTATTACTCTTGAAACGTCTAAATTATCCATTCCATTTATTTGATCTACACCAGTCAAACTATAAAATAAATAACTACTATCTTCATTTGCATATAAATGTCCATCTCCTTGTATATATAAATCATACATTGTATTATCATCTTGATTAGTCGTGATATATGCCATTACATTTCCATTACCTGCTGCCCCATAATCCCATGAAGCAACTACATTATTGGGTGGATTTATTTCATCATCTAAGTTTATTGTTTTTATTTTTTCTCTATATGTACTTGATCTAAAAGCTGTTGTGTCTGATGTGCCTGATACTACTCTTATAATTGGCTCCTTGTATTTCTCTAAATTAATAGATCCACTTATTCCTAAATCAGTACCTAAGACTGAATATCCTATTCCTAAGAACAACACAAAAACAAGGAATATCATAATATTTCTTTTCTTGTGACTAAATCTATATCTTCTCTTATTCTTTAGAATAGTTTTCATAATTATATTATATAATAATTTATAGTATTTATACTTACTTAATTGTTTTACTTTACACTAAAAAAGAACTATTTTATAGTTCTTTTATTATTTTCATTATTTCTTCGTTTATATCTTCTATTGATCTTAATTCATTATTTTTAATGCATTCTATTCTATTCCAATTATATAATTCTGATAATTCTATATATGCTTTTTCAGCATTTTTTAAATGTTCTTCTGATTTTTCATGTTCATCAATAAATTCTCTATTCTTTCTTAATTCAATAGTATTTTCGAATGGTACATGAAGAAATATTGTAATATCTGGTTTTGGTAATTTTAATAACCAATATTCTAATTTATCTATCCATTGATACATATTAAATCTTTCATCTGGATCTTTTATTTTACTACCTTGATGAGCAAGATTTGATGTAGTATATCTATCTAATATTACAAAATATCCTTTATTTAAATATTCTTCTATTTTAGGCATATTATATTTTCTATCAGCTGCATAATATAAACATACTACGTATGGATCTACATTTACTGCGCCCTCTTTAAATAGTGATGGTGATATTTCTGGTTTTCCTAGATAATCTCCTCCTACTATTTTACCAGTTGGTGTATCATACATTGGAAAACTAAATCTAACACATTTTTTATTTTCTTTATTTAATTTTTCTTCTAACAATTTAGATTGTGTTTCTTTACCAGAACAGTCTGTTCCTTCAATAACAATTATTTTTCCTTTCATCTTGATCACCTAACTTGTTTTAATTCTTATTTCATATGATACATTATTAATATTATCATTATATTCTTTAGATACCCATAATTTTAAATTCCAATTTTTTCCATCTTTTATGGTACCTTCAAATACTAATTTTCCTCCATCTTCTGTTTCTTTTAAATCTGATAATAAACCAGTCATTGTTTTATTATTTTCATTTTCTAAATAGAAATGAACATTCTTTTCATCTATTCTTTCTCCTAAGTGGTAAAGTACTATTTTATATGTTGAATCTATTTCTCCTGTTATTTGGAAGGTTTTACTATTTTTATTACTTTTACTTATTCCTTTATTATCTGATAATCTTTGAAGATTAGTTATTTTTAACATATCTGTTTTATATGCTGTATTTAATGAAATATAGCTTGCTGATATTTCATTAATACTGGGTCTTAACCAATCAGTACTTAGTATAAAATAACCTATTGCAGTTACTAGTATTACTAAGAAAAAAGCTGTAAAAAATGTCTTATATACATCTTTCTTAGTATACCTCTTTTTTCCCTTCTTCATTCTTTACCACCTTCTAGTCTTATCTTATCAAATTTTATTTATTACGACAATAAAATAAGTGTCTATTAGACACTTATTTTGTTATCTTTGTCAAATGGAACTAATAGACATTTACGAGATGCTAGATAATCACACATATGAACAAAATTCTGATATTTTGTTTTTGGCTTTTCTAGTACTTCATTTCCATTATAGTCTGTTGTCCAATTACCCATATGAGTTTTAATAACATCTTGCATAAATATAGCATCTTCCTCATTAAGTCCTATTTCATCTTTATTATCTACTACAAATTGTCCCATTAATATTGGATGATCAAATCTAGTATATTTTTCTTGCGGTATACCTAGTTTTAGGCCATCATGTACAAGTAGAGACATTAACATTAAATCTTTTTCTCTAGGAGTATATTTATCTCCTATAGCTGGATTATTTAATAGTTCTAAACCTATTCTCATAGCAGCTTTAGAGTGTCTTAATAATCCACCTTCTCCATTAGCATATTCTGGATGATATTTACCTGTTGATGCGGCTGGTTCATGAAACCAATAATCTGGTAACATATTAATAATATTTAAAAGAGCTTCACTATAATTTTCATCTTCTATATAACTCAACTCATCTAAAAACATTTCTTCTTTTTCCATTATATCCCTACTTTCTTATCTAATAATTTTACTATTATTTCATTACTCACATATAATAAATCTTCTGGTATATATAAATAATTATTATTTTCTACTAGTAAATTATTATTTATTAATTCTTGATAATTATATAATTCTTTTAATTCTTTATGATATTTATTTTTAAAATTATTTAGATTTATTCCTTCTAGTAATCTTAGATTTAATATTATTTCATATTCTATTTTATCATCTATATCTAAATATTCTTCTTCTACATATTTATTTGGATAATTATTAAGTGATCTAGTATTTGTTCTTCTAATAGAATTAATGTATGATGCTGCTCCTAAACCAAAACCATAATACTCTTCATTATGCCAATAACATAGATTATGTTTAGACTCATAATTTTCTTTTGAGAAATTACTTATTTCATAGTGAATAAATTCTTTTTCTTTTAAGTATTTAGTTATTACTTTATACATTTTTTCATCTAATTCATCATTTATAGGTTTTGTTTTATTTATACCTAAGATAGTATGATCTTCTATAATTAATGAATATGTTGAAATATGTGTTACTTCTAACGAAGTAATAAAATCTAAATCGTTTATTACATCTTCTATTGTTTCATTTGGTAGAGCATATATTAAATCTACATTAATATTATCTATACCAGATTCTCTTATTAGATTTATTTTATTTATTATTTCTTCTTTGTTAGATTTTCTATCTAAGATATTTAAATTATTACTATTAATTGATTCTATACCTATACTTATTCTATTAATATTATTTTCTTTAAATAAATCTAATTTTTCTTTTGTAATAGATTCTATATTTCCTTCTATTGTGAATTCTATATTACTAGATTTATTTAATTTATTAATTATTTTAAATAATTCTTTTAATTCATCTTTATCTAAGCAAGTAGGAGTTCCTCCTCCTATATAGATTGTTCCTAATAATTCATTATTATAAGTATTAGATATTTCTTTAGATAATTTTTCTAAATATATTTTTACTTTATTTTTATCATAGTACTCTTTACAGAAATCACAATATGAACAGATATTACTACAGAAAGGAATATGTATATAACAGTTCTTAATCATTATTCTTTAGTTGAGAGAATAGTTAAAAATGCTTCTTGAGGCACTTCTACACTGCCTATTTGTTTCATTCTCTTCTTTCCTTCTTTTTGTTTTTCTAATAGTTTTTTCTTTCTAGTAACATCTCCACCATAGCATTTAGCAAGTACATCTTTTCTTAAGGCTTTTACTGTTTCCCTTGATATTATATGTGATCCTATAGCTGCTTGTATTGGTACTTCAAATAACTGTCTTGGAATTATTTCTTTTAATTTTTCACATATTATTTTTCCTCTAGAGTAAGCAAAATCTTTATGTACTATTACTGATAAAGCATCTACTACTTCTCCATTTAGTAAGATATCCATCTTTACTAAATCACTTTCTCTATAGCCTATTACTTCATAATCAAATGAAGCATATCCTTTAGTAGATGATTTTAATCTATCAAAGAAATCATATACTATTTCTGATAATGGTAATTCATAGTTAATTGTTACTCTTTCAGTATCAATATAATCTATATTAATAAATGTTCCTCTTTTATCCTGACATAATTCCATTATAGGTCCAATATATTCACTTGGAGTAAAAATACTACATTTTACGAATGGCTCATATGTCTTATTAATAGATTCTCTTTTTGGCATTTTAGAAGGATTATCTACTATAATTTTAGATTTATCATTTAATTCTACTTCATATACTACAGAAGGAGATGTAGCTATTAAATCTATATTAAATTCTCTTTCAATTCTTTCTTCTATTATTTCCATATGAAGTAATCCTAAAAAACCACATCTAAATCCAAAACCTAAAGCTTTAGATGTTTCTGGTTCAAATGTTAAAGCTGCATCATTTAATTTTAATTTATTTAATGCTTCTCTTAAATCTTCAAATTTATTTGAATCTATTGGATACATTCCACAGTATACTGTTGGTTTCATTGGTTTATATCCTGGAAGTCTATCTACTGCTGGATTAGATTCTAAAGTAATGGTATCTCCTACATGAACATCATTTATACTTTTAATTGAGGCATATAAATAACCTACTTCTCCGGCAATTAATTCTTTTATTTCATGTTCTTTAGGATTATTAATTGATAGACCCACTACATCATATGTAGCATTTGTTTCCATCATTTTAATAATATCTCCTGTTTTTACTTTACCTTCTACTACTCTAATACTGGTAATTACTCCTCGATATGAATCAAATAAACTATCAAAGATTAGTGCTTTTAATGGTTTATTTACTTCACCTTTAGGGGAAGGAATTACTTCTATTATTTTATCTAATAATTCATTTATACCTTGACCAGTCTTTGCACTAGTAAGTACTATATCTTTTTTATCAAATCCAATATTTTCTAATTCTTTTTTTACTTTTTCTGGATCTGCTGATGGTAAATCAATCTTATTAATAACTGGTATTATTGTTAAATTGTTGTCTAGTGCTAAATATAGATTAGCTAAAGTTTGAGCTTCTATTCCTTGAGCAGCATCTACTACTAGTAATGCTCCTTCACAAGCTGCTAGAGAACGTGATACTTCATATGAGAAATCTACATGTCCTGGAGTATCTATTAGATTTAATTGATACTCTATATTATCCTTTTTATATGATAATTGTACTGCATTTAACTTAATAGTTATTCCTCTTTCTCTTTCTAGATCCATAGAATCAAGCATTTGATCTTTTAATTCTCTTTTATCTATAGCTCCTGTTACTTCTAGAATACGGTCTGCTAAAGTACTTTTTCCATGATCAATATGAGCAATAATACAAAAATTACGTATATTTTCTTGTTTCATAGTAGACCTCCTAAACATCTTATATTATATCATAAAAAAACTCCATTAGGAGTCTTTTATTACATTATAATTCTACTACTATTAAAATAACATGTTGATCCATTTAAACCAAAAGTATATTCTACTATAGCTGTTGATTGATATATTGATGGATCTATATTTAATTGAGGTATATCAGCATCTGTAATATTAGTTTTTGTATCTAATTTAATAGTTTTTTCTGGGTCTTTATATATATCAATACTATATGTACCATTTTCTGTTCTTAAAACAGTATATACTACTCTTTCTTGAAGAACTACTGAACCATCTGGTTGTCTTAATGCACTTATTAATTTTCCATATACAGACTCTATAGCTTTTGGTTGTTCTTCTGCAATTAATCTTGAATCAAATACAATATCATAACCATCTCTATCACTATTATACTTCATTTGACCAACATTCATCTTATTAACTGAAAAATTAAATGGATAAGTCATTGCTGATTCTGGACTGTATATTGCATTAGGTCCAAAAAATACTTTTACATATTCATTTACTTTTTTTACAGGAAGAGTATATATTTTTCTCTTATTATGATCATATTCACCAGTAAACTCTATATCTTCTGATCTAACAAATTGTAATGAATAATATAATTTCTCTTTTTCAGTAAAATTTGTAAGTGCTACTTCTTTATTTTCAGCAAACTTAGTATTTCTTCTTCCTTCAGCAGTTACTGTAACATATTCATATAGTATTTGAACATTTTCATCATCTAAAGCTATTTGTTCACCAATAAATTCTTGATTTACTGGAGGTTCTTTCTTACCAATTAGACCATTTACTGCAAAGTAGACAATTACACCTAATAGAAGTGAAAATAATATAATTCCTACTATAATTATTATTCTAAATATAGGTTTTCTTGTCTTTCTTTCCCACTCTTTTTGTTTCTTATAATCATCTAATTCTGATAGACTTTCTATTTTTGCCATAGTATCACCTCTAATCTAATTCTTTTTCTAAATACCATTCTTGATAATAATTAATTGGTGTCCCACAATAATCACATTTTTCATTTATTACACTTATTGATGAAGAACAATTTGGACATATTATTAAATTTGTTCCCTCTTTTAATTCTTTTGATGTTTTTATCTTTTTAAATCTATATGTCTTATTATCCTTTTTAGATTTTATTCTGCCATTACTATAATAAACTATTCTTATTTCAACATTAACATCTACAAATAAGTCTTCTTTTATGATATTTTTTCTAAAATAATTATAATCTATAATATCAAAATCAACTACATTTTTTTCTTTATCACTGTAATATAACTGTCTAAGAGAATAATTAATATTATTAAAGAATTTAGTTTTATCTTGATCTGTATAATTTAATGATTTCCAAAATTCTTCTTGTTTTTTATTAATTTTTTCTTTATATCTTCTTATTCCTGGAAGTATAATCATAGCATCTAAATAATAAAATACATAAAATAATAATAAACTAATAATAATTGTTCCTGCTATAACCTTTAAAATATCAAAGAAGTAGAAAGTTCTACTAGTATTAATTATGAAAGTAAGAGTAATTATAAATGATACTATAAAATCTATAATATAAGTAATATAAATATACTTTTTGCTTTTAATTGTTAAATCATAATAATGTTTACTTCCTAACTCTTTATTTTGATATTCCATATTATATGATGTATGACAATATGGACAACCTGATTCAAATTCTTTTAAGTCTGCAGTCATACCACAATTCTTACAAGTAAATGTTTCTTCTCCATTAAAGACATAAGAATAAATCATACGAGAATCAAAGATATTTTCTTTTTTTAATAATATTCCATCTTTATAATAATCTTTTTCTAATATTATTCCATTTTGAATATTATCTTCTTTTGAATGATCAGTATTTCTTTCTAATATTTGATCATTATCTTTAAATTTTGTTTTAATATTAATTCCATAGTCTTTTAATCTTTTTTCATGTATTTCTTCTACTACCATTATTATTCCTCCTACTAGTGATTATTATTATTGTTGTTATTGTTATTATTGTTATTGTTATTTGATGAGAATCCTCCACCTCCACCTGAATATGAAGATGGTGTATAGTGAGGAATTACAGTTAATAATGCTGCTGTTACTATTAAACCATCTATACTTAGATTTGATCTGTCTACAGCAAAAGTTTTTTTAGGAGTTCCTCCGGCTAAAAAATTAATTTCAGATAAACTACACTTAATAGAATTATTTTTATCTTGCATAAGAAAATCATATGCTTCATCAATAAATTCTTGTGATACTGCATAATAATTAGCTATACTCATTACATTACGAACTGCTTTTACTTCTGTTAATGTTTCTGGATTAGTTTTTATCATTTTTATCTCCTCCTATAAGCATAAATTCAATATTTTGAAATGGTAGATTGATAGCATCTATATGATAATAGGCATTATTCTTTTGTTTTTGATAGTGATAATCTCTTAAATCTGATGTTGTTACAAATAAGTTGTTTGCATTATCTTTTGATAAGTATGGGTAATATTCTTTTAATAGATTTGTTATATCTACTTCAAAGAATCCTTTCTTATCACTTTTATTCTTTTCTAATACTCCTTTATATACTTGATGAGTCATTATATGAGCTTGTTTTTGTCTTTGTTCATCTCCATATAAAATAGTATCTCCACTTAATAACATAATATATAAAGAATTATTATTTGGATATAATGATTCTTCATCTAATATATTATCTTTTATATATAATTTTATTTTACAATTATTATCTAAATAAATAATATTTCTTACTTTCTTTAATATTTGAGATTCTAATTTATATTCTTCATCATCTACTTTTATTATATAAGAATCAGAATCATATATATATTTTAATTTAGGATCTTCTTCTATTAATTCTTTTAAGTCTTTATATTCATTATTTCTAGTTGGATAATACTTTAAAATATCTTCCGGATGCATTTTCTTAATATATTCATATACTGTTTCATCATTATGATAATCTTCTTCTAAACACCAATCTTTATATAATTCTTGTTGTAACTTACAAGTATATGATTTATTTATCTTATATGTATTTTTTACAAAAGGACATCCTGTTTTACAAAGATATAAGTATTTACATTTAGAACACTCTTCATTGAATGGTAATTTATTATGAGCTTGATATATTTTATTAAATGAATTATTTAATATTTCTTCTACACTATTCTTATAAATATTGCCATAATAAAAATCTTTATTTTTTTGACCTCTTACACATGAATAAATATCTCCATTTTTTTCTAATAAGAAGAATTTTTCTCCACAATTATCACAATTAGTACAATATCCAGGACCAAATTCTGTAAACCATGCATTCTTTAGACCTTCTTCTAAATCTGTGCCTGTAAATTCTTCTTTCATACGATTATATAATTCTATTTGTTCTTCTTCTGTTATATGATGAAGAATACCATTAGAATTATAATCAAAACCTATCATAAAGTTAAAATCATTCATGTCTAAGCAAGTATTATCTTTTAAATATTTAATATCTTTTACTATTTTATCTAAATTAAAATGTTCTTTAAAAATAGTTGCTGATACTTTCTTTTTGTTTGGTAATCTTTCTAATATTTTTATATTTTCTAAAATAATATCTTTTGTTTTTTTATTACCTTTAGTTACTCTATATTTATCATGTATATCTAATGGTAAATCTAAGCTACCACTTATTGATACATTGTATTTTTTTATTGTATCTAGATGTTTTTTTATATCATATAAGTTTGTTTTAATATGAGGATTAGGTATATTAAAACCATTAGATTCTATTAACATTTTATTATCATTATAATAGTTATAAATATACTCTATTACTTTTTCAAAATCTTCTTTAGATAAAGTTGTTACTTCTCCTCCATGTAAAGATATATTAAATGGTATTACTTTACTCTCTCTAAACTTATTTATTGCATATTCTAAAGTATCTAGAGCATCAAACTTACTCCATTCATCTTTTGTATTATCTTCTAAATAACAGTACTTACAAGCCATATTACAGGCCATTGTAGGTACATATAGTAAATGAATAAAACGATAATTAGTAGTAGTCATCGTAATCATCCTCATTATAATAACTTACTACCTCACAATCATTTTCATAATAAGTAATTACTGGATATGTTTCTTTAAAAGCTCTTTCATTTACATAAGCTGATTCTGAAATACATACTTTACCTATATTTGTATTTCTAAAAGCAGAACTACCTATTTCTGTTACTGATTTAGGTATTGTAACATTACTTAGTCTTATACAATTTCTAAAAGCAGAACCACCTATTCTTGATACTCCTTCTGGTATAACTATAGTTTCTAGACTAGAACATCCATTAAAAGTATCTCCATGAATTTCATCTAATCCTTCAGGTAAATTTATTTCTTTTAAATTAACACAATTCTGGAATGCTCCTCCTCTTATTTCTTGTATAGTATTTGGAAGAGTTACTTTTTCTATAGTTTTTACATTTTTAAAGACATCTCCTCTAATACCTAATACTTTTTTACCCTCAACATTAGAAGGAATAGTTAATTCTTTTGGATTATTAAATATTCCATAAGTATAATATCTTAATGCTTTTTCTCCTGCATAATTTTCATATATTAAATGTGGTTCTTTAAATAGTAATACAAAACTACCTATAGCTACTATAAACATTATTAAAGAAAAAACTCTTGATAATGCTTTACTTGATGTTGCTCCTGATAAAATACTTGATGTTATATAACTAATTTTTTCATCTGGCCTTTTTTGTATTTCTTTCTCAATATATTTTTCTATTTTAAAATTCATAGTAACTTTAAAATATATTATTGTCATAACAGTAATAATTACTATTCCTAAGAATAAGTAAGTATGATATGCCATATATATTGATAATAAAATGAATAATAATACAACATATATTAAAGTCATTATTATTTTTTTTGTTTCTATAGTAGCTAATGTTTTACCTTTATAGCTAGGATCTTTACTTAATTCTTTTTGTACTAAGTATTTTATTGCTTCATCTTCTGTTCCAGTAATTAATTGATTATCAAAAGCTGTCCTATTAACTGGAGTACCAGCACTTGCTTTTGGTATTGGTATTTGAATTCTTCCCATTAGTTTTTCTACATTTTCTCCACAACTTGGACAGAATTTAGATACTACTGTTATTTCTTTTTTACATTTAGGGCATTGTTTTGGTTCACTTAAAGTATCTCCTAAGAAGCCAACAGGAACATTTGATTCTAATGGCCCTCCACAACTCTTACAAAAACGAGATGTTTGTAAATTTTCTGTTTTACATTTGGGACAAATTAATGGTTGAGCTTTTAAATCTGTACCACAAGAAGTACATCTTGTATTACCTACTGCCATTTCTTTTCCACATTTAGGACAAATAATTTTTCCATTATTTACTGTTACGATACCCATATCAGTACCTCCTTCTTTCATTTTTACGAACATTTCAATAAATGCCATTGCAAATGCACCTACAAATAATCCAAAGAAATCTAAAATAAATGCTTCTGGATATATCGGAATAATTACTATTAGTATTGCTGCTCTTAAAACAAAAAATATCCAGAAAGAGCCTTTTAAATTAAATTTAGAATCTAATATACTTCCTAAGGGTTTAAAAATACCAAATGACCAATGAAGTGTTTCAAATAAAACCCATATTACAGCAAATGATAGCATTGAAGAATCACTATCAGAGGCATTTGCTATTAAAGGAAGAAATAAAAGTGGTGTTAATAAGAACACTCTTCTTAATATATCTTTCATCTTTATCCTACCTTTTTATACTACTATTACTATTATAATATAAAATACAATAAAAAGAAATTATTGTTCAATAATTTCTTTATTATTTTTACTATACATTTTTATAATACATGTTTCTTTTAAATCTAATTTCTTAAGAAGTGATTCTAATACTTTAACATTCATCTTTTTAATTATATCTAGTCTATTCTCATAAATCTTACCATAATTAATAATATCATCAAACATATTACTTTGAGTTTTATTAATATTATCAATTGATTTTATTTCATTAGCAATCCATACTTTTTTTATTCTTTCAAAGACTTTTTTTGCTATAGATATATGGCTTAACTCATATTTAATTTCTTTTAATAATTCATCAGGATCTGTAGAAGATGCAAGAATATAATAAGTCATATAATCATGTTCATTTTCCCAATCAGCGTAAAATTCATTTAATATTTTATTTTGTCTTACTCTTTCTTTAAATTCTGATGAAGCACCGAAAATAATAGTAGTTAACATACTTAAATATAGATCTCTTTCCATATCTTTTAAATTAATTGATTTTTTAGGTATTTTAATACTATATGCTATTTTAGGTATCTCAATATTTTCAATTAATTCATCTTCTTCTTTTACCACTTTAGGAGGTTCTTTTTCATATATTACTTTAGGAATTGGTCTACTATCTTTATTTTCTAATTCTTCTTTAATAATATCTAATGCTTTTTCTTTATCAAAATTACCAGTAATTAAAATAAACATATTATTTGGTGTATAGAAAGCTTCATAACACTTATATAAGTCTTCTTTAGTTATTTTCTTTATTTCTGATACTGTTCCACCTATATCATATTTTCTAGAACTCTTATGATAGATATTTTCTCTTAATTTCATTTCTAATTTATAATCAGGTATATCATTATACATTTTTAATTCTTCTGCAATTATACCCTTTTCTTTTTCAACATTTTTGTCTGTAAAATATGGATTATTTACATATTTAATTAAATACCTAAGATTATCTTCAAAGTTCTTATTACCCCTACAAATATATTGAGTATATTCATATGAAGTTGAAGCATTACCATCACTTCCACTATTAGAGAAAAATGTAAATGGATCTTCTCCAGATTGTTCTTCAAACATTTTATGTTCTAAATAATGGGCTACTCCTAAAGGAGGAGTAAATTCTCCAGCTTCTGTAATAAAACTCATTACATCACTACCATATCTAGTAGCATAACTAATATAGTAATTTTTCTTATCTTCATATGGTATTAAATAAATATCTAAACCATTAAGTAAGGTTTCTTGATAAAGAGTCTTATCTAATCCTTCTAAATTAATTGTCTTCATCAGTATCACCTTCTAGTAGAAATATTGTATCCATTTTAATCTTTTTATAAGTTTTTACTATTTCTCCTTTAGTAACTTTTTTCATGATTTTTGCTCGTTCTGTATATGGTTCTACATTTAACATTTCTTGTGTTAAATATTCTCTTATTAAATTCATAGGACTTTCTTCTATAGATGTAATACTTGACTCATAGTATTCTTTTGCTACCTTTACATCTTTATCAGTAAACTTCCCTTTCTTTAATTTTTCAATAATCTTAGTAACTAAATCAACCGTTTTATTAAAATTAATCTTATCTATTCCTGCTCCTATTATCATCATATTATCTAATTTACTATAATTAGAACCAATTGAATAACATAAAGAGTTCTTCTCTCTTACTTCTCTAAATAGTTTAGAATCTACTCCTCCACCCAAAATAATATTACCTAATACCAATGGATAATTCTTATCATAATTTTTTAATTTGTTAATTGGACAAGCAATTGCTAATTTAGATTGAGAATTTTCTATTTTTTCTTTAGCAATTAGTCTTCTTCTACGACATGGTTTATTATTTATTTCTAAAGCAACTCTTTTTCTCTTAATTTTTCTAAATTTATAATATTTCTTTATTAATAGCAATAATTCTTCCGGTTCAAAATCTCCTACTATATAAATATCTGCAAAATCATTTTCAATCATTTTTTTATAATATGCATAAAGATTAGAAGTATTAATTTTATCTAGATCTTCAAAATATCCCATCATTCTATATGATATAGGATTATCTTTATCATAAGCTTCTTTTAATCTAATTAATGAATAATCTTGTGGATCTTCTTTTATTGATGATAAAGAAACTTCACAATTCTTTTTTACTATAGATAATTTATCTTCTTTAAAACTATTATTCTTTATATCTGGATGATAAATTATTTCACTCATAAATTCTAAGGCTTTTTCTAAATTGCCTTTTTCAGTATATTTATCATTTAAAACATTAAGTATAAAACTAGTCATAATATAATTACCAATTCTTTGAGTATTATTATAGATGTCTGCTGCATATAATTCTTCTGCTTCAATAATCATATTTCTCTTTGTAGAATACTTTTCAGTTGATTGTAATAGAATATCTGATAAGATAATTCTTTTTGTTATTTCATCTTTTTTTATTGGACTATGAAAAACTATTCGCATAGTAATAGTTTTAAACTTATCAGTTTTAATCATATGAAGATTAAATGAACCTAAATCTTTTTTTATGTATTGCACCTTACCACCTCCTGAATTAATTATTAGAATACAAGTGATTCTAATGCAGTCTCAATCATTCTATCAAATGATTTTTCCCTTTCTTCTGATGATGTTTCTTCATGAGTTATTAAATTGTCTGATACTGTAAGAATTGCTGATGCTCTTTTATTAAAATGTCTAGCATTAGCAAATAAAGCAAATGTTTCCATCTCAGTAGCATAACAATTAAAATAATCTCTTAAGCTTTCAATATCTACATAATTATAGAATACATCTGTACAATAAACACTTCCTAAATGTACTCCATAACCTAAATGTGTAGCAGCTTTTTCAAGTCTTTCATTTATTTCTGGATTACCTTGAAGACAATTATCTTGATCACCATTTAGTTCTTTTAAATAAAATGATGTTGAGTAACTGTTTTCCACTATTAAAATATCATATAAATTTAAATCTTCTTTAAATGCTCCACAACTACCAACTCTAATAATTGCATCCACATCATATTCTTTAAATAATTCATATGAGTAAATCCCCATACTGGCATTACCCATACCTGATGCAAAGACAGTTACTTCTCTTCCTTTATACATACCAGTATAAGCAAACATATTTCTTACATCATTAACCAGTCTAGGATTTTCTAAATACTTTTCAGCAATATATTTTGCACGAAGTGGATCTCCAGGCATTAAAACAACTCTAGCAATATCTTCTTTTTTACTTTCAATATGTGGTGTTGGCATATATTTATAACCTTCTTTCTTATTTTAATTATAACAAATACTATCTTCTAGTACAAACAAAAAAACAGATGATTATTCATCATCTGTCTTTTCATATTTAAACAGTACTTCTCGAGGTTTAGAATTACCAGTAGCTGGGCCAATAATACCATCTTCTTCTAATTTATCAATCATTGTAGCAGCCTTATTGTAACCAATTTTAAACTTTCTTTGTAATAGTGAAGCAGAAGCTTTTTGTTGTTTAATAACAAAATCTTTTATTTCATCATATAGACTATCCCCTTCAACTTCAGTTGGTTCTAAATCTGAGTCAATCGATTCATTCTTTTCATCTTCAAGTTTTACAAATGAATCATCATATTGAGCACTTTGTTGTTTTTTTGTAAAATCTATTACCTTAGCAATTTCGTCATCAGTTATAAATGATCCTTGAATACGAGTTGGAGTATTTTGACCAATTGGTAAGAAGAACATATCTCCTTTACCCAATAACTTTTCAGCCCCCACTTGATCAAGGATAGTTCTTGAATCAATTCCAGATCCTACAGCAAAAGCTATACGAGATGGGATATTAGCTTTAATTAAACCAGTAATTACTTCAGTAGATGGTCTTTGAGTTGCAACTATTAAATGTAATCCTGCTGCTCTTGCTTTTTGAGTAATTCTTAAGATAGAATCTTCAACTTCTTTAGCAGCAACCATCATTAAATCAGATAACTCATCAATAATAATTACGATGTATGGCATTTTCTCCATAGGATCATCAGGATGCTTCTTATTATAGTTTTCAACATAATCATTATATCCTTCAATCTTCTTAGTACCAGTACTTGCAAACATATGATATCTTTTTTCCATTTCGTTTACCATTTTTTGTAATAAAATAGCAGCTTGTTTAGGATCAGATACAACTTCACGTACTAAATGAGGAACCCCATTATAAATAGATAATTCAACTACTTTAGGATCAACTAAAGCAAGTTTTACTTCATCTGGTTTAGCTCTCATAAGTATTGAACAAATAATACCATTTACACAAACAGATTTACCAGAACCCGTAGTACCAGCAATAAGCAAGTGTGGCATTTTATTAATTTCACATACTCCAATATCTCCCATAATTGATTTACCTAAAGGTACCATCAATTTTTTATCTTGATTTTGAAGCATCGCTTTACTTGCCATTATTTCATAAAAACTAACAGTAGCTGGTGTATCATTTGCAAATTCTATTCCTACTGTACTCTTTCCTGGAATAGGTGCTTCTATACGTACATCCTTCTTTGATAAAGCAAGAGCTATTTCACGACTAAGTGTTGTTATTTTGTTTACTCGCGTTCCACTTGCTATCTCTAGTTCATACTGTGCAACTGTAGGTCCTATGTGTACTTCTACTACTTTAGCATTTACTCCAAAGCTTCTTAATACTTCCTCAAGTTTAGTTATATTTGCCTCAATTGCAGCATTATCCATACCTTTGTTTTTACCTTTAGGTTTATTTAATAAATCAAGAGGTGGTAATTGATAAGATGGATTAATTGTATTATGAGGTTTTTCTTCTTTTTCTTCTTTTATTTCTTGTTGTTCTGTTTTCTTTAAATCATCGAGACTCTTAATAGTTGGTTTTTCTACTTCTTCTATTTCATTACCATTACTAATAATTACTTTTTTCTTTTCTTCCTCTTCTTCATCTTCTTCTTCACATAAATTCTTTAATAATGAATCTTTTTTGTCTTTTACATCATCCATAGTATTTCTTAAAAATTCACTAATTGAGAAACCAGTAAACATTATAATACCTACTACTAAGAATGTTACTGTTATTATTTTCATACCCGTAATTGAAAATAGTGTTGCAAATATGCTGGCAAAACAACTTCCTACAAGTCCTCCTCCAGTATTGATACTATCTGGAACACTACCTGTTTTTACTAACATATTAAACGCAATACTTAAATCATCAACTGTTTTTTTAAAGATTATACTCATATTACCATTGTATAATTCTATAAACTTCCAATGCATAATCGATAATAATCCAATTATGAATATATATAATCCTAAAAACTTTGTAGAAATAAAATCAGGCCACTCATCTTTTATAAATACATATATACCTATAATTAATAATAATGCTAAGAATACTATATAAATAGATCCAGTAAAAAATAAAGCTATCCCTGCAACAATTTTACCAGCAGGCCCCAATTTACCTATACCAATTATGGCAGCTATTATTAAAAGAATTGCATATATTTCTTTTTTTAATTCAAGTCTTTCTTTTTTGGTGGATCTTCTTCTACGTCTTTTTGCCATATACATACTCCTATCCTTATATCATTATTATACTACATTTCAAGTTTTTAAAACTAGTTAAATTGTAAATTTGTCATAATTAAACAGCAAAATAAAAAGAGCTCAAGCTCTTGATACATATTTTCCATCAGCAGTTGAAACAATTATTGTTTCTCCTTCTTCGATAAATAATGGTACTCTTACCATTAAACCTGTTTCACAAGTTGCATCTTTTAAAGCATTTGTTGTTGTATTTCCTTTTACAGCAGGTTCTGTATGAGTAATTACTAATTCTACTTTATCTGGTAAATCTATTCCTAAGATCTCTCCTTCAAAACTAGTAATATATACTTCTAGATTTTCTTTTAATAATTTTGCTTGTTCTCCTATTTTAGATGCAGGAATTTCCATTTGTTCATAAGATTCCATATTCATAAAATAGAAAGTATCATTCATATTATAAAGATATTGCATTTGTTGTTTTTCAATACGTGCAGTCGCTACTTTTACTCCTGCATTAAATGTTTGTTCATAGATAGCACCTGTTCTTAAATTTTTTAACTTCGCTTTTACGATTGCTGCTCCTTTTCCAGGTTTAACATGTTGTGTTTCCATAACAACAAAAATATTACCTTCATATTCAATCGTAATTCCATTTTTTAAATCATTTGTACTAATCATAATATCACTCCTAACAAACTAAAAAATAAGTTTTAGACTTATTTTATTTCTTCTCTTTGTGTACAGTATGTTTTCTACACTTAGGGCAGTATTTATTCATTTCAAGACGGTCTGTTGTATTTCTTACATTTTTTTCTTCTCTGTAATTTTCTTCTTTACATTCACTACATACTAGAGTTTTATATTGTCTATTTCCTACTTTAGCCATTTTCTTCCCTCCTTACACGTCTATCAGTATTATATCAAATTTTTGTTTTTTTGCAATAAAAAAGTGGCTTTTATTTAGAAAAGCCAATTTTTACATCAGGTGTGCTCTCATAAACCTCTTCCATTATATCATCAATAATTGATGTTGGTTGTTCACCATCATCTTTATTAATATATTGTAATGCTTGTGAACTATTTGTAATATCAAATTGTGCTGATTCTGCAGCCTCTTCTGTGGGATGAATCAATTGTTCTAATGCTGGGTTGCTTTCTGGAATATCAAATGCTACTGGTTCTGTAGCTTGATGATTAAAAACACATGATCCTATTGATGATGCAAGAGCAATTGCAAGTAGTGCTGGTGTTATTTTAAGATTTTTTATTTTCATCAATACCAACCTCCTATAACTATTTAAATTATATCATATTTTACGTATTTTTTCAATAAACGTGGTTTTTCTAAGTCTCTTTACATATTACTAGTAAATATGATCCTATTGGATCATAATGGCATATTTGAAGTACCAATATTTTCGAAGAAGCATCATAAGAAATATTATCTCTAGTATAAATTGATCCTTTTATTAATTTGTTTAGATGAGTGACATAATCATAATCATCATTAAATATTAATTTCATATGTTCATTATCATTATTAGTTATTATCTTTATTGCTGTTACTTCATAATGAATTTGTCTTTCATCAATACTAAGATATACATCTTTATAATTTTTAAATATATTAGCATTTATATAAGCTTCTAAATTAGTAAATGGTAATTTACTGTAATATTCTTCTTTTAAAGTATTATGTCCATAGATATTTATTTGTTTATTAGTATTTAAACTAGTATTTCTATAATCAAAGAAAGGGGCTCCCAAACCATCCCATTCTTTATTAAGATTATAATTTAAATAATAATCATTATTATTAGTTCTTACTATTAATGTATCTATATTAAGATTTGGTATTTCTATTCTTCCCATAATATCAGGATTATTATATTGACTACGAAAAGTTGGTAATTGATTTGTATAAGTATTTACATTTATCTTATTATCATCTTTATCGCTATAACCACTTTTTTCTTTTTCCTTTATTAATTTATTAACGCTTGGAATTCCAGGTTCTTTAATATATTCATTATAAATATAATATCCACCTATACATAAAATAACTGGGATTATAAATATTAAAATATCTATAAGTATATTTTTTTTCTTCATTAATACACCCTCTTTTTATAAACCATACATTTCTACATATTTTCTTGTTATTTCCCTTGTTAAATAGTATGTTACTAAACTTCTATAATCAATATTTGAATTTGGATGAGATGAGTCTGGTGAAGTTACTACAAAACTTACTTTAGGACTATAAGCTGGAGCATAACCAATAAATGTACTAGTGATTGTCTCGGTATCTATTACTCCATTTCCGTCTGTATCGATAAAGCTCTGTGATGTTCCAGTTTTTCCTGCTGCTTGCATCCAATCATCCATATAACCAACACCATAACCACCACTACTGTGCATTACGGCATAGAAACCTTCTTTTACTCTATTCATATATTCTTCTTTGGTTTCTATACCATTTAAAACTACTGGTTCAACGGTAGATACTAATGGTCCTATTTCATCAGTTGCACTTGATTCGTGAATTTCTTTTAATAAATGAGGTTTTATTCTATTCCCTCCATTAGCAATCGTTGATATATACTGAGATAATTGCATAGGAGTATATGTCTCATATTGGCCCATTACAAAATCTAAAAGATTACCTGCTGCTCTATCAGTTGAGGTATAACCTTTACTTTCTACTGGTAAATCTATTCCTGTTTTTACACCCAAACCAAATGAATGATACATATTTCTATAAGTATCAAATGCTTCTTGATTAAAATTCATTCTCATTTCTCTATGATATTCTTGCCCATTTACCCTGATTGCTATTTTAAATTGATATACATTACTACTTTTAGCTAATGCTGTAATATCATTTATTGTACCTAAATTATTAACTGATGAACATTTTTCTGCTACTCCTGCTACTTTTATACATTCATCTTTCATATATTCTCCTATATGAACTGCTCCTGTATTATATCCTACTAGCATAGATGCTCCTTTAACAATAGAACCAGGCATTATAGGAGATGTTAGAATACTAATAGTATTATCAGTCATTTCTCCATTAACTAATCTTTTACTAGCCATTGCTAAGATTTCTCCAGTATTAGGGTCTTGTATAACTACTGTTGAATGATCATAATACTCTGTATTAGGTTCTCCTTTAGTACTCCATACATAGTTTGCTATTATATTTTCTATTTCTCTTTGTAAATTAATATCTATTGTTAATACTATATCTTGTCCTCTTTTACCCTCTTGTACTAATCTTGTTTCATGAGTATTAACTATTTCATATATAGCTTTTTCTCCTTTTAAATATTCTTCATATTCTTTTTCTATATAACTAATACCCACTCTATCATTTAGGCTATAACCTTTTTTTAAATAATAATCTTTTTCTTCAGCCGGAATACCTTGAGTAGTACTTGATACTTTACCTAATATTGTTTTAAAAGTATCTCCATATGGATAAACTCTTTCCCAATCTATTTTAGTATTAAAACCAGTTAATTCTTCATTATGTTCAGAAATATAAGCATATTCTTTATCAGTAGCATCTGACTTAATAATTTTTTCTTCATAAGTATAACCTTTATTCATTAAATAAAAAATATAGGCTACTTTAGTTTCTTCTTCTGAAAAATTTAAATCTTCTTCATTAATTCTTTCTAATTTTAATTCTTCTAATTCTTTAGTACTCATCTTACGTTGTTTTACTTTATCTCTTTCTTTTTGAGATACTAAACTATTACAAATATCTCTATTCTTTTCACAAAAATATTCTCTTTTATTACGATTAGTTATTCTACTATAATTTATTTCTATATGAGGAGCTATTTTATTAGCTATTTCTATCATTTCGGTTGCTGTTATCTTTTTAGGTTTTTGATAAGTAATTGTCTTTAATGATTTATTATCTACTATAATATTATAGTTTCTATCATATATTCTTCCGCGAGGACTACTAGTACCAGTAACTTTGGTATATGTTAAATCTTCTAAAGATTCTTTATATATATCTTGTTGAAATAACATAGTATTGGTTATTTTTATAATAATTATTACAAATAAGACTATCATAGCTATTGATATTATTTTAAATCTAGTAGTAATTGTCTTATCAATACTTTTCTTTCTCATACTCCTCACCCTACTAATAGTTTAACATATTATTCTTATTTATAATAATAAAAAAGAAACAATTATTGTTTCTTTATTTCATTTATTATATTATTATTAAACTTTTTACTTCTAATCATTTCAATTTCTTCTTTATATGGAGGATATAATTTATCAATATATGGTGTTTCTAATATCTTAGGAATATCCTCTAAATCTTTATGATAAATAATATTTATTAGATTATCAAAACCTATGGTACCAAAACCTATATTTTCATGTCTATCTTTATGAGATCCTCTAATATTCTTAGAATCATTTATATGAATACACCCTATTTTATTAATACCTATTACTTTATCAAATTCTTTTAAAAAACTATCAAAATTAGACATATCATATCCAGCATCATTTAAATGACAAGTATCTAAACAAATACCAATATGTTCTTGATCTTCTATATTATCAATTATTTCTTTTAATTCTTCTAAATTAGATCCTATTTCAGTACCTTTACCAGCCATTGTTTCTAATAATATAGTTACATTATTATCTTTTAGATTATTAAGTACTATATTTAATCCCTTTACTATATTATTAATACCATTTTCTATACCAATACCAACATGACTTCCAGGATGTAAGACAAGATACTTTATACCTAACTTATTTACTCTTTCTAGTTCTTCTGTTAAAAAGGTAATTGAAAATTCAAAATTATTTTCATTACATAAATTAATAATATATGGAGCATGTACTATTATTTTATCTAATTTAATATTATTGTCTTTCATCTTTTGATATGCTTCTAATGTTAATCCATCTTCTATAGGACTTCTAGTTGTATTTTGAGGAGCACCTGTATAAAACATAAATGTGTTAGACTTATATGATAAAGCTTCTTCTAAACTACCTAATAATTGATTATTTTTATTAAATCCAACATGACTACCAATATATAACATATAATCACCCATATTTATTATAACAAAAAAGACTTCTAAATGAAGTCTTTATTTACTTATTAAGCAACTCTACAGAAATTCTTTGCTACAGTAGTATCTGCTGCACTATCATCTGCTTTTGTTTGTTTAACGTTCTTTCCATCATAACGTTTTTTCTCAAGTCCAGTTCCTGTAGTTGTTACAGCTGGTAAAATAACTGATCTTTTTAATGATTTTGATTCATATTCAGCATCTAACCCATGTTTTCCTGAATCTTGTAAGAATACTTTATATACTGTAGTTGATTTTTTATCTCCTGCTCCTGAAGGTGATGCTGATGCTGAAGCTGATGCAGATGCATCTCTTGTTGATTTTGTCCATGTAACATATCCATATACATCGGCATTACCGAATGGAGATTTACCTCCTGATTCAAGTAAATCAGTAGTTGAGTTTACGATTTCTGTTGCTGTCATTTTTACAGTTGATGATGCTTGAGTTGGAGTTTTACAAATAGTAGTAGCACTAGATGTACAAATTGGGAAATAATATGTACCATCTGGAAGTGCTGATGCTAAAGTCCATGTTGCTGTATTAGATCCTGTTACGTATGCACACTCAATTTCATCAGCTAAAACTGCATTTCTTACTGCTGTTAGATATTCTCCAGCTACGTCTGCGAAAGTATCACGACGTGAATTTTCAATTGTTCTAGTTACTGCTGGAATAGCAACTAACATTAAGATACCCATGATTGTAATAACTGCAAGTAATTCGATCAAAGTAAAACCTTTATTTGATATTTTTTTCATTTATTTACACTCTCTTTCTTTTATTTTTCATAATTTAATGTTAGCACAATACTTATTTTGTTGCAATAATTTTTAATATTTTTACAATCATTTTGTAAATTTAATTGTATACTCCTACTACTGAATTACATAGATTTGGATTCATTCCATTGATTATATTTTTTATTTGTTCATTCGTATTACTACTTAAATTAAAAGTAGTATATGAATTAACTTCTTTTGGACCGTTTTTTGCTGGATCATTAGCAAAGTCTTCATAATATATAAGCTTAGCAATTCCATCTTTATTTTGATTTATATATGTATGACCATCTTTTGTTTCAACTAGTCTTAAATAATATTTATATTTACTAGTTGCGCCAGATATTTGTTTCTTTGCTACAACTATTACTGATTCATTTGCATCATATGTTCCACCATTAATACCTGTTTTAAAGTCATTATTAGTATCTAAATAATTTAATGATATAACTACACATTCATCTAGTTTAGGAGCTTTTATTTTTTGTGTTTCTATTTTTGTTTTAGCATTACCAATCATCTTATTAACATCTTCTATCCCAATACTTTCTCTATTCTTTTTAATAATACCTGTAATATTAGGTACTGCTATAGCCATTAAAACAGCAATTACAACCATCATGGCAATCAATTCTACTAATGTAAATCCTTTTCTATTCATATAATCACTACCTTTTTTTTAATTATAACAAATATTTACTATTATTGATTCAATTAATGTAAATATATACATTTTATTGTAAACAAAAAAAGAAACTATTGTTTCTTTAATTTATATTTTTTTCTTGTAATATAAGCAACTAATCCTAAAGCAATTACTATAATAAAAACAATTATTATATTTTTACTATCATTATCTTTTACTTCTATTACTTTATCTTCACTACTTATTAATAATAATGAATTATGATTATAATCACAATTATCATTATCAGGACAATTAATTTGACCTATATAATATAATGTATTATCTAATAATATAAAATCGTTTATTTTATAGTAATTATTTTTTAATTTTTTTATTTTATCTTGAAGATTTCCCTCATTACTTAATTTTATTGTTTCTATACTATTATCACTACTATTTTTTAAAGTTACTATATAGTTTTCTATTTTATTATTATTAATAATTGCCTGTATTTTTATAAAATCATTTTCATCTACTGGAATATTTCCTATAGTTTCCCATTCTTCTTCATCTTTATTAGAATACTTTACTATATAATAACTACCTATTTTATCATCTGATAATTTTACTTCTTTTGTTATTCCATAAATAATGAATGAATCTAATGTTTTTTCAAGATGTGGTTCTATATTTCTATCAAAGTTTAAACTTATTTCATTAATAGCATTACCATCTAAATCATATTTTATTATTCTATAGAAATAATCTTCTTCATTTTTAGTTTCTAATACACCATAATAACCATTATTATCTAATAGAATAATATTTTTTAAAGAAGTATTAGGTACTTGTTCTTCTTTTATCCAAATAAAATTTAATTCATGATCATATTTAGCAATAAATGAATGGTTATCTTTTTGACCTATTAATATGTAATAATTATCTTCTTCTATTATTTTTTCTAATTTTATATTTGTTCCTAATGATAATTGTTTTTCTAATACTAACTTTCCTTCTAAATCAACATTTAAGAATATTAAATTATCTTGTTTAATATTATTAACTACTAATAAATATCCATTAGGATTATTCTCTTTATAATTATTAACTAAACCATAGATATCAACATCTTGTTCTTCTTTATAAATATACTTCCAGTTAATATCTCCTTCTTTAGAATAATCAATTAGTATTACTTTTTTACTATTATCATCTTTTATTGTTCCAGCAGTAATAATAGAATTATCTTTATTTAATATATATTTTAATTCTTCTTCATTATATTTATTTAGTGAATACACTGTATCTTGTGCAAATACTTCTTCAGTTGAAAATAATATTAAAATACTTAGTATCAATAATATATACTTTTTCATGTTACACCTCTAAAGAAATTCAAGTTAAAATTATTATAAAACAAAAGAAGACTAATTACTAGTCTTCTAATTCACTTTTAAGTAACTTGATTTCTTTTTGTAATAAATATCTTTTTAAATATTTATTCTTTGGTAAAAGTTTAAAAATTATTTTTTTAGTATTATATTCTTTTTCATAATACTCTTTAAATAGTTTATCTTTTTTTGTTAAAAATACAGGTCCAAAGTATAATTCTTTATTTGTATATTTCTTTTTACCTTTTTTAAAGATAATTATTTGATAAATGATATTATTATCTTTAACAAATTCTTCATTTTCTATATAAAAACCATTTTTACATATATATCTTTTTACATCTTCTTGATAATTATTAGGACTTAATATTAAAGTATTCATCTTTTTTAATACTTTTGGGGACTCTTTACATATTCCAATAATATTTCTGCCACCCATACCAGAAATGATTACTGTATCTATTTCATCACTATATGTTTTTAATCCTGGACCTAATCTTGTTTCTATCTCATTCTCTAAATGTTCTTTCTTTATATTCTTTTTTGCTTGTTCTAAGGGTCCTTCTGCGATATCTGATGCTACTGCTTTGATATTTTTATTTCTTTTTACTAAGTAAATATCTAATAATGCATGATCACATCCTACATCTAAACAAAAGGAGTTAGCTTCCACTAAATCTCCTATTTTTTTTAATCTGTTATTTATTTTCATTAGTCTGTTAAGAAGTCCTTTAGTTTACGAGAACGAGATGGATGTCTTAATTTTCTTAGAGCTTTTGCTTCAATTTGACGAATTCTTTCACGTGTTACTCCAAAGATTTGTCCTACTTCTTCTAGAGTTCTACATTGACCATCGTCTAGTCCAAAACGTAATCTTAATACTTTTTCTTCTCTTTCTGTTAGAGTTGCAAGTACTCCACGAAGTTCTTCTTTTAACATTTCTACGGTAGCATATTCTTCTGGACCCATAGTTCTTTCATCTTTAATGAAATCTCCCAAATGTGAATCATCTTCTTCTCCTATTGGAGTTTCTAATGATACTGGGTCCTGACTTATTTTATATACTTCACGTACTTTTTCTACTGTAATACCTAATTTCTTAGCAATTTCTTCATCTGTTGGTTCTCTATTTAATTCTTGTGTTAATTGTCTTTGTACTCTTGCTAATTTATTAATTGTTTCTACCATATGTACTGGTACACGAATTGTTCTTGCTTGATCAGCTATTGCTCTTGTAATAGCTTGTCTTATCCACCATGTAGCATATGTAGAAAATTTATATCCTTTAGTTGGATCAAATTTATCTACTGCTTTCATTAGACCAATGTTTCCTTCTTGAATTAAATCTAAAAATAACATTCCACGTCCAACATATCTTTTAGCAATACTTACTACTAAACGTAAGTTAGATTCAGCAAGTAATCTTTTTGCTTCTTCATCTCCTGCTTCTGCTCTTTTAGCATACTCAAATTCTTCATCTGATGTTAATAAGTTAATTCGACCAATTTCTTTTAAATACATTCTTACAGGATCATTTATTTTTACATCTTTTGAAAGAGTTAGGTTTTCTACAGACATTTCTTCTGTAATTTCTTCCCCTGAAGCATCATCATTACCATCTTCTGATACTATATCGATATTATTCTCTACTAAGAAATTATATAATTCATCAAGAGAATCACTATCAACATCTAGTCCTTTTAGTTGATCAGCTAATTGTTCATATGTAATATATCCTTGCTTTTGTCCTATTGTTAATAATTTTTGTTTTCTTTCGTCGAGAGTTTTTATTTCTTCAACCATACTAATTATCTCCTAACCTTAGCTTTCTAATCTTTTCAACTATCTTAGCTTGTTCTATTGGGTCCGTTTCTTTTTTCATTCTATTTGTGAGTCTATTAATTTCTTGTTTAGTTATATACTCTTTTATTACTTTAAAATACAAGAAAAGCTCATCTTTTGTGGTATCTTCCATATAGTCTTCGGCTAAAATACTATTCAAGAATACTAGAATGTTCTCTTTATCCTGAACATAAGTATAAAAATCTGCGACATTTATATTGCCATACTTCTTATAATAATAAATGATTTCACTACAAGTAGTTCTCATAACTTCTGTTGGGAAAATTATTTTTTCTTTTTCTACTTGTGTGACAACCCAATCTTGATTTAGCATAAAATATATAATCTGTTCGTAGGCTTTTGTATACTTATCCTTTTTATTTGTTTGTTTTTTGGGTATTTTTATCTCTTCTTTTGGTTTATCTTTCAAGAGACTATTAATACGCATTTCCAGTGTATTATATCCTATATCGAACTCTTTTGCAAGCCTTTTTAATATTACTTCTCTTCGTATAGGATCTTCTAATTTAGCAGTTTCTTCAATTACTTTATTAATATAATTTGCTTTTTCTTCATCACTTCTAAAATCTACTGATTCTTTCATCCTTTGCATTTTATAATCCGAGAAATTAAGAGCAGATTCTATAAGATTATTAAATTTTTCTTTACCATTTTTTAAAATATATGTATCTGGATCATCTGGATCAGGTAATACTATTACTTTTACTTCTAATCCTTGATCTAATAAATGGTCTCCTATTGCTTCTGTTGCTTTTTGTCCAGGACCATCTCCATCTAAACATAAAATAATATTATTTGATAATCTTCTAAGTAACGCTATCTGTTCTTTTGTTAGAGCTGTACCCATTAATGCAACAGTATTCTTTATACCTATTGTAGATGCTCTAATTACATCCATGAATCCTTCCATCACAATAACTGATTTTTTCTCACGACATTCTTCTCTAGCAATATGATAATGGTATAACATTTCACCTTTTTTAAAGATATCGGTCTCTTTAGTATTAACATACTTATTTTGACCATTATCCTTATATATTCTTCCACTAAATCCTACTACTCTACCATTAACATCATATAGTGGAAACATTATTCTATCATTATAGATATCATGATTATCACTGGATAAACCTATTCTATTTAATGTTACTAAATCATAGTTTTTACCTAATAATAACTTAGTTAAATCATCTTTTGATTCTAATGATAAACCTATTTCGAATTCTTTTATTATTTTGTCATTTATTTCTCTTTTAGCAAGATATTGTTTTGCTTCTTTTCCTACTCCACTGTTTAAATTATTTTGAAAATATTTTAATGATAAGTTATAGGCCTCATATAATTTATCATATTTAGTTGTTTTCTTTGTTACTTTTATACTACCTGTATCAACACCAACTTTTTCTCCTAAGTATTTTAATGCTTCTTTAAAATCAATATGTTCATAATTCATCAAAAATGTGTATACATTACCTGTGGCATGACACGAAAAACACGTGTAAATTTGCTTTTCACGTGAAACACACATTGATGGATTTGTATCATCATGGAAAGGACATACACCAAAGAAATTCTTTCCACGAGCTACTAGTGGTATTCTTTCACCAATAACATCAACAATATCAACTTTACTTCTGATTGTGTTTGCCAAATCATTGTTCATCATACCACCACCTTAAATACACATTATAATAAATATCATATTTTTTACTTTTTTTCTAGTTTTTTTGTACTATTTAAACTATTTATCTTATTTTCTAAAAATTCTTTTACTGCTGGATGAGAATAGTTTTGTCTATTATCAAGATATCCAATACCACTTTTTGCAAGATCTAATCCTTCTATTTTACTCAGATAATATGATTTATTTTCTTCATACTTTTTCACTATAAAATCCATTAATTTTATTAATTCTGGAAATGTTTCGTCTGTTAAAACATCAGTTATACTGATTATCATATAAATATTATCTCTTATTAATTCAAGAAAACCATTATAATATTTTTCTTCTTCTTTTAGGAGATTACTTGAATTAAACATTACCTTTTGAGCAATATGATTTCTTCTTTTTTTTCTATATATAGTTTTTTCATCATTTTCAAGTTCTTTTATAATACTCTCTATATTTAAAACTAAAATATAGGGGTTCTTTATTCTTTTAGATAATTCTTTTGGTACTACATGAGATGCATATTCCTCTTCTATTTCTTTCATTTTATTACCTACCTTTCGTTTTAGAGGACTGTTAGACCATAATCTCTTTACCACTATAAGTTCTTGACTTACTATTATAACAAAAAAGTACAAATAATGCACTTTTTTGTTTTATTAAGAATAATATATTAGGAATACTTAATGTTAGGTGTCACTGAGTTTCTAATAAAAAGGAGGTGATTATTATGAGTAAAGAAGATTTTTTAATCTTTTCTTTAATAATAGTAAACTTCCTTTTAATTTATTTACTATCTATGGTATTAAATTAAAAGAAAACACCTAACACTATAGTGTTAAGTGACCACTATCGGTGACACTTAACCTGCAAATTAAGTGTTCCTACTTTTATTATAACAAAAAAAGTGCTTTGATGCACTTTTTATTTTCTTAATTCATGATTATTTATCTCTTCTTTAATTGTTTTTATAAATTCTTCTTGTGATACTGTTGTTGTATCTTGATGACCAAATAATCTATAACTAATTTCTTTATTATCTTTTTCTTTATCTCCCAAAATAATCGTATATGGAACTTTTTTAATTTGAGATTCTCTTAAACGATATCCTAATTTTTCATTTCTATCATCTATTTCTACTCTTATGCCATTTTCTTTTAAAAGGCTATATACTTCTCTAGCATATTCTCCTTGAAATTCAGAATTAACTGGCATTACTAATACTTGTACTGGTGCTAACCATGTTGGTAAAATACCTTTTGTTTCTTCAAGATAATAGGCAATTGTTCTATCAAGTGAACCAAAAACAGCTCTATGAAGAACAACTGGAGTTTTCTTATTACCATCTGAATCTATATAAGTTAATTCAAATTTCATTGGTAAACAGAAATCTATTTGACAAGTAGATAAACTGAATTCATTTCCTACTGCTGGTTTTACTTGAACATCAAGTTTAGGGCCATAGAATGCAGCGTCTCCTATCATTTCTTTATATGGAATACCAATATCATCTAATATTTTACGTAGAGCATTTTCTGCTTTATCCCACATTTCATCATCAGGATAGAACTTAACTTTATCTTCTGGGTCACGAAGTGCTAATTCAAATTTAAAATCTTTAATTCCTAAATCTTTATAACATTCTAGTATTAAATCAACTACATTCTTAAATTCTGATTCTATTTGATCTGGAGTACAGAATATATGTGAATCATTTTGACAGAATGTACGAACTCGCTCAATTCCTTTTAGAGAACCACTTGTCTCATAACGACAATCTCTGGCAATTTCTGCAATACGTAAAGGCAAATCTCTATATGAATGAATATCATTGGCATACATTACCATATGATGAGGACAGTTCATTGGACGTAATACATATTGTTCATCTTCTACTTCCATTATAGGGAACATTGCATCTTTGTAATGATCTAAATGACCACTTGTTTTATATAATTCAACATTTCCTAAAGGTGGAGTTTGTACATGTTTATATCCTCTAGCAATTTCTTTATTACGAATATAGTTTTCTAATTCATTCCATAATATAAATCCATTAGGTAAATACATTGGTAACCCTCTTCCTACTAAATCACTCATCATATAAATACCTAATTCTTTACCAATCTTTCTATGATCTCTTTCAGCTGCTTCTGCTAAGGCTTTAAGATGATTTTCTAAATCTTCTGGATTATCAAAACAAATACCATATATTCTTTGAAGCATCTTATTATTGGAATCACCTTTCCAATATGCTCCTGATACTTTTAATAATTTAAAGTTTTTTAATTCTTTTGTGTTATTTACATGAGGTCCTTTACATAAATCAGTAAAATCTCCTTGAGTGTAGCAAGAAATAGTAACTTCATCTTCATCCATTCTAGATATTAAATCTATTTTGTATGGATCATCTTTAAACTTTTCTAATGCTTCTTCTTTACTTAATTCGTGTCTAACGATATTTTTATTATCTTTAGCACATTTTTTCATTTCTTTTTCAATTTTCTCTAAATCTTCTTCTTTAATTACTTCATCACCTAAATCTATATCATAATAGAATCCTTCTTCTATAGCAGGTCCTACCCAGAATTTAGCTTGTGGGTATAGATGAGTAATTGCTTGCGCTAATAAATGAGCACAAGAGTGATTTAATTTAAATAATCTTTCATCTTCTTTTATATTTATCATATTAATTCTCCTTTATATCTATTGAATATAGTCTTCCATATCCACTCTCATCATTTTTTAAGACATCTTTTATATATTTGAATCCTTGTTTTTCATAAAAAACTGGTGCTTTATCTGTCCATAAATATGCCTTATTATAATTTAATTTTCTTAATTCTTCCTTAGCAGCATTTATTAATTTTATTCCATTTCCTTTACCTCTATATTTATCAAATATCATTACATCACTTATCCATGGATTATATTCTGGATAAAATTTTAAATTATCTACTTTTAATACACAAAATCCAATTATTTCATCTTTATCAATAAGAGCAATACCATATGGTATATCAGTATTTTTTGCATATAATTCTTTAAATTTATATGTTGTATTTTCTAAGGTCATTAATTCACTATATTGAGACCAATGTGAAAAATGCTTATCAATTATTTTATTAAGAGCTTCTTCACTTAATTCACTAAATCTTTTAACTAGCATCTTCTTTTTCTCCTATCTTTATTTCTACTTCTATATCTTTATTTACTTTATTGGCAAATTTCTTTCCTAAATCTATATCTCCTACAATAGAACCATAATGAATTGGGATTGCTACTTGAGGTTTAATAAAGTTAATATAATCTGCTGCTTCTTTTGCACTCATTGTATAGGTTCCACCTATTGGTACAAAGCAATAATCTGTATCGACCATATAGGTCTCAGGTGTTCGGTCAGTATCTCCCATGATATAGAAGAATGTATCTTCTAAACAGATATTATATCCAACATATTGCTTTTCTTTAGGATGGAATGACTTACTAATATTGTAGGAACTTATTGTATCAAATGAAATATTATCTATTTCATAGTGCTTTTGTGGTTCTACTACTAAGTCATATCCTTTATCTTTTAAACATACTGGTACAATTATTTTTGTTGTATCTTTTTTAATATTATTAATTGATTCTTCATCATAATGATCATAATGATCATGAGTTATAAAAATATAGTCTGCATCATGTAATGGTTCTTTTACTAGATATGGATCTATATATATTATTTTATTTCCACTTAATTTTATAGATGCATGTCTTAATACTTCTATTTTCATATAAATTCTCCTTACAAATAAAAAAGGATTGTACAGGAGTGCAATGCACGGTACCATCCTTTGTTTTTCTCATTTTAATAACGACTTGCGCCGGAATTACTTTTCATAATTCTACTCTAAAGGTAGTAATCTTATTCATACTTGTCCATTTACACCTACCATGAACTCTCTATAAAAGATTTGAATAAAATCTTGTCCTTTGTCATTGTATTTCTTCCAATAGATAGATTATAACACTATTATTTCTTTTTGTAAATTAGTCTTCTTATATATTTATAGGCTCTTATATACCTATTTCTAATGCCATTACCGGTTGCTGGAGTTACATAGAATCCTATGATAATTATTATCCATAATAGGCTATATAAATCTCCTGCTAGTAATAATCTAATAGAATTTAAAATAATAATTATAATAGCAAATGTTATAAATATTACCCATATTAAATTGTTTCTTTCTTTTTTTGATGTTAATGTGTCAAAATTAATTTCATTTTTTTCTAATAATATATTTACTTCTTGTTGAAATGAATCAAATCTTTCAGATAATTCTTTTTCTGTTTTAACTGGATCTATAGTTTGATATTCAACATCTCTCATTTTGATATTACCATTTTTTAGTACTTCAATATCAATGTTTAAATAATTATCATTAGGTAAATCTACTTTGAAATGTTTTTCTACTAGTTTTAGTAATTTTTGTTTACATTTACTAGAGATACCACTTGCTTCATTAACATCTATTTTCATTTGTTTATTAATACTATCTAATGACATAATAATCGACCTCTATTTTATTATATCATATTTTTATCTACTACTCCATGAATTAGGAACATAAGTTAATACTCCTAAACCATAAAAGTTTTGAGATATTCTAGTATTTCCATAACGATACCATGCATTCAAATCATAACAATTTGGATCCTGGGAATCGAATAATGCACAATCTAGGACAGCTATATGTAGATGTACTCCTGTTGAATTACCTGTAGTTCCCATTTGACCTAAGGCATCATTTATTGTTACTGGTTTTCCGGGATATAATCCTGGAGCATAACTAGATAAATGAATATACTGGGAGGTATATTTCACTCCATTTACATTATGCAATACAGTTACAATTAAGGCTCCGGCATTATCTGTATACATACCGGTTACTATTCCATTAGCAATTGGGAAGATAGTTTCAGCTGTTCCACGCCAACTCGTTAAATCGTATGCTACATGACCATAATGTGGATATTGGGTTATGCTTCCATATTGGGTAGGTAGATACCATATACGTTTTGGGGCTGCATTAGCTGCAGCATTTAAGGTTGTGGGCAAGTTCACTGCTTGTGGTGAACTTCCCAAATATACTTCTTCTACATCTCCAAATACTTCTTGAAAATTATTTAATAAATCTGTAACGACATTGTTGTTACTAACTTTTGTTGCTATATGAGGTTCTGTCATATCTTTTATATTTACATATTCATAGTTAATAGTATATGGGGTAAGGCTATTCTTATATTCTCTTATTTGTAAACCTATGGATATGCTTAACATTATTAACGATATAATTATAACTGTTTTTTGTTTATGACTTAATGTATCGTTAAACATATTGACTCCTCCTTGATGTAGAAAGTAATTGAGTATTATAATGAGATGTTGCTATAATGTCAAATAATGATATTAAATATGTTTATAAAAATTATTTATAATAAAAAATATCATCTATGATGATATTTCTTTTTATATTCTTTTACAAAGTATTCTATTGGAGATTGTCTTGAATTAATTAGATTAGCTTTTTCTTCAATTTCTTGTCTTAATTCTTCTAATTCTTCTGGAGTTGGTTCGTTATCATAACACACTTCTAAAGCATGCTCTACTATTATATCTGCTGCTCTTCTTAATAAAGAAGTACAGTGACAATAATGATCTAGACCCAAACCATTATGTTTTCCTTTTGTTGAATACCAACCCTTTGGATATAATCCTTCAATTAATTGATATAAATTTTTAAATTGTTCTCCACCATATGTTTCATTTAATGTATCAATCATTGCTTGAAGTTTTTCTTGATTTTCTTCATTTACTTCATGAACTCTATATAGACATGGATAATTATTTGAAGCAAAGAACTCTGCTACTCTATTACCTGTTAATAACATAGTCTGATATACAATATTTTCTGAACCTGATTTTCTAACTCTTAATTCTGAATAATCGTCAGTATTTTCTTTTAATTGTTCATATAATTCACTACCTTGATACTTACTATCTAATATTGAGGCTAATACTGATAAGTATTGAATGGTATCATTTAATAATTCATTATCAGAACCATTTACTATAACATCATTTGCTTCTTGATAAGTCAATCTTTTATTGTTAGTAATAATTGTTTTTAAAAACTTTTCATCAACTATTTCACCAGTTGGTGTTATTTCAAAATAATAACTTCTGGCTAATCTTTTTTCTCCTTCTAATAATGATCCTTGAACAGCAGCAAACTCATAAGGAAATATTGGTACTGTCCTATGAAAATCATTATCATCAGTTTGATATATATATGGTAAATATATAGCTTGATTTCTATATATTGCTTCTTGTACTATATCTGATTCATATGGATAATAACTTAATACCGAAGCAATATGAACACCTAAAAGAAAATTACCATTTTCGAGTACTCTGCATGATAAGGAATCATCTATTTCAATGGATTCGCCTTTATCCATTGAAATAATATAATCTTCTACTTCTATTCTATCTGTCATTTGTCCAGTTTTAGATTCTCTAACTAATTTTAGATCTTCTAATAATTGTGGTTGAAAATTAACATGTATATTATATCTAGAAGCGATTTCTTCTATATCTTTAGAACTACAATTAAGTCCTTTTATAGTTTCTACTAATCTATTTATTCCTTCTATCTTCTTTTTATTTTTCTTTTCACTTCTTTTATTATAACTAAGTTTATTTAAATACTTATATATATCATCTAAACAATCTCTTTTTTTTCTTTCACTAAAACTAAAATTTTTCTGAGACATAATTAATGATATTAAATTTTCATAATATAATAAATCTTCATCTTCTTCACTTTTTAAATATCTATTAATAATTATTCTAAATAATGGTACTTCATTTTTATCTCTGACATTAGCAAGTGATGGTATTTTCTTTAAAGTATATTCTAAGTATGTAATATCTTTAGTTTCTTCTATAAGAAATTCCATAAAATCATATTGCTTAGTATCTTTTACTTCTATCATTTCTAATAACACTTCTAATTCTCTTCTAACTTTATTGAACTCACTTTTAATTTTATTAATATTATCAAATTTATTCTTTCCTTCTAGTATAATTCTATCTAATTTTTCTACAAGTTTATTTATTTTTCTAGCAATTGCTTTTCTATTTAATCCCTCTTCATTCTGAAGAATTATTTCTCCTAATCTTAATACTTCAACTACTCTATCTAATGTTTTTTGATTAGTCATTGTATCTAATTCTTCATTTGCCAATTTAAAAAGAACATTGATTACAGCATCACCATTGTTTTTAGAGTATTTGAAAAAAACTCTATCTTTAACTTTTGGTCCATTACCTTTTAGATAATTACGTAATGCTTTTTCAATGTTCATCCTAATCCCTCCTATTTTTACTTATTAATTCGTGATTGATAGTTAATTGTTTTATTCTTTCAATCACTCTTCTTGCCTTTACCTTATCTACTCCTGACGTTGTAATAGATAAGGCTTTTTCTAATTCTTCTAATGTTAGATTAGAAGTAAAGAATGTTGGCAAGTGATTTTCCATTCGATATTGGAGAATTGGTCCTAAGACTTCATCTCTTGACCAGTTACTACAATTCTCTGCTCCAATATCATCTAATAATAATAGTGGAATGCTTTTGATTTCTTCATATTGTTCATCATAGTTTGTTTGAAATGATGATTTTAATTTTCTTAAAAATTCTGGATAGTATATTAAAATACTTCTTACTCCTTTTTTTGCCATTTCATTGAATAAGGCTGCTATTAAGTATGTTTTACCTGAACCAAAAGAACCATGAAGATATACTCCTTTTGGTTTTTCATCATTTTTATATTGATCTATAAATTCCTTAAAATATTTAAGAATTGGTAATCTTGCTTTATCATCTTTATATACATCTTTAAATGAGGCATTTTTAATATCTTGATTTATATCAAATAGTTCTAAATTATCTTTATAGGCATTCTTTTCCAATTCGTCTATTTTTTTCTTACATGCTTCATATGAAAAATTAATAATTTTACCATTTGGTATTGCTGTAAAGCAAAAACCTTCCACTTTATTTTTGCAGTTACTTAGAGATCTACATTTATTACAATTTTGACACTCTAAAAACGCATCTTCTAAATTGGAAGTATACTTCATTAATATTTCATCTTTAACATTTAAACCGTCTACATAATTTTTAAAATCTTTATTAGCACAAGCATCTTGAAAAGAATGTGTTAAGGCAGTTAAATCTACTTTTTCTAGTTCACTCGCTTTTTTCATTTAACCACCACCTCTACATATAGATTTTATATGATTTTTAAACAAATGTCCATATTATTTACTTATTTTATACTGTTTAAACTATTATCTATTAATATAATTATTATATTGTTTTATAAATAATTCTAAAGATTTAATTAATTTTTCTAACAATTCTAAATTATTTTCATCTCTATATTTTCTATTAATCTCTAATTGAATTACATCTACATCATCTATACTAAGAATTCCTTTAGTTATTGCTCCACCTTTAAATGGATTATTATAACTAATATTAGTTAATCCATTCTCATTAAATGATTCTTCTAATTCTTTAATTGTTGAATAATCTGCTGTTATATTATTTAAGGTCCCAAATTCTATATCAAAATCTCTTTCAATTGATGCTCCATGAAGATCAATTACTAATTTAATATTATTTTCTTTTATTAGTCTTCTCAATTCAACATTATATTTATCATAATTATCTCTATTAGGATCTATACCAGTATCTTTATTTTTGACAATAGAATATGTTTTACAATGCTTATTTAAATATAAAGATATTGCTTTTGTATATGGTTCACTAAGTTTTATTGTTCCATCTTCTCTTTCTTGTTCAATAGTATGAGGCGCTGAAAAAAGAACAGGAACTGTTCCTTTTAAAATAAGAAAATCTTCACTTGTGCTTATTTTTTCTAATTCATTTATTTCATCATTAAAACTCATATAATCACCTATTAATATCTATAAATGATTCATCTTCATCATCTACAGTAAATTCATCATCCCATATTAAATCCCAATCATCATCTGCTTCAGATGGAGTACCACTAGATATTGTTCTTTCAAACATTGCTTCTCTTTCTCTTCTTGCTTCTTCAACTTCAGCATTTGTCTTTAATAATGGTATTGCTTTTCTTAATGGTTCAAAAGTATCTTGTAATCTTTCTAATACACTTCTATATTTACTTTCATTCATATATTCTGGAAAACCATTTTTTATAGAATTAAAAAGACCTAAAAACTCATCAATCATATATGGTATTCTTTCAATATCAATTTGTTCTTCTGGTGTTTCTTCTGGTTGTGGTGGAACAAAAGAATCAATTTCTTCTGATGTTTTAATTGCAGCTTCTCTTAATCTTTCATTATCCATATCTTTGTTTTCTCTAAATAATTGCATATCAGGCATCAGACTAGTATAATCATGTTCTCTTCTATAGCGGGGATTAAGATGTATTTGTTTTCCTTCTACATCAATATATCCAACAATAAAATCTGGATTAATTCGATAATCTTGTCCTCCATATACAGTATTTGATTCTCTAAATCTTTCCCATAATCCTTCTCTATAATAACATTCATATGGTATAGCAACTATAACTAAACCTTTATATTCTCTATGTCCCCAATTTAATAGACCTTCATAGTCAGCATAATGAATGTCTCTTTGACCAAATTCCATATGTTGTGTAACAGCAGTTGATGACAACATTGGACTTCTATATTGAAGACCAGTCTCACATATCTTAGGGCAAGTATCAAGTGATGTTCCATGAATTGCCACTACTGTTTGATCTCTATCTAAAGTAGTCATTAATTCATCAAATTGAGCTACAAATTCTGGTCCAAAATAAGTTCTAGCTTCTTCTTCAGTTTCATGTCTTTCCAACATTGTTGTTTCTTTTTCTTCTCTAATATTTGATAAAAATGTACTGATTGCATCAACTAAGGTACTTACATTTTCTTGTGTACAATAATCAATATCATAATAGTTTCCATTTCTTAACAACTCTATAATCTTATTAATATCTTCAATATTATAGTGATATCTATTTTCAGTTCCTTCATATTTAATCATATAATCACATCCTAATAATATTATAACACAAAAAAAGAACAATTAATTGTCCCTTTATTTTTTTGTTTCATCTTCTAAAGCTATAAGAATCTGGATTTCTTTTATCAATTATATATATTTTCTTATCTTCCCAGTTATTCACTTCATGTATATTATAATATATAATTACTATTTTTTTATTTTAGATAATTCTTTTTCTTTTTCTGATTCTATCTTTTCTTCTTCTGAGAAAGGAGTAGGATCTCTATACATTGAATATAAAGCATCTAATTCCTTATTATTTAAATATACTTCATGTTCATAATCAGGATATAATTGTAACCATTCTTCCAAAACAAATATATCATCATATGTTTTTAATATTGTACATCATTTAATGAATATAGATTAGTAAAAGGTGCTTAAATTAAAGCACCTTTTTTCATTCCTTTTTATAATGTTTATTTACATTACCATATTACCATGTTTATTTTATTTTTCTTTGGTTGGTTTGCCAGAATTCTTTTGATTCTTTAATCCTCTCTATTCTATCACGAGAAAAGATCGCCTGCAATTCATCAATTCGAGCTTCCAATTCAACAATCTTTTCCTGAACTGCTAAAGCACGAATTATCGACTCCCTAATCATTTCAGCGACTTCATCCGAAACTTTAGGAGCAAAACCGTCGCGTTCATTTGCAATTCCAGCGAGTGGTTCTACAATACCAATAACAGCATCCTCAAGATTTTTAAGATCTTCAACACTAATTTGATTAGCATTATCTTCTATAGTCATTTATATCATCCTCCCTACAGTAATTATAACATAAAGTATTGAAAAAGTAAATTTTCTTCATCTCCGCAAAATAACTATATCACACAAGTTCATATTTTTAGCAATTATTCTTTCATCTGAACAATATTTTATGATATACTTATTCATTTCTATGGACTACACGCCTCAATTTCTAATTTATTATTTTTAATCTTAAACATAATACTACCATACTCGTCTGTTCTATATATTTTAGATTCTTCTAAATTATTTAATACTTCTTCATTTGGATGACCAAATTTATTATTATTACCTACCGATATTAAACTATATGTTGGTCTTACTTCTTTAATGAATTCTTCACTACTACTTGTTTTACTACCATGATGTCCCACTTTTAATACATCTATAGCAGGTAAATTATATTTACTTATTATTTCTTTTTCAGTAATTATAGATGCATCTCCCATAAACATAAACTTATAACCATTTAGTTCAGTATAAATAACATTGCTATTATCATTTTCATTATCATATTTTTTTGTTTGTAAGAAATATAATTTATTCTTATTTATTTTTAATTCTTTAATACATGAATAATATTTGATTTTCTTTTTATCTAGAACTTTAATAAGTTCTTGTTCTAAATCATTATAAGGTCCACAATTAAAGATTACTTTTTCAACTTTGAAATTATTTACTAAATTAATAGCTTCACCCATATGATCATAATCTCCATGAGTTAGTATTAAATAATCTAATTTTTTAATACCCTTAGTCTTTAATACTGGACTAATTGTATTGTAGAATAAATCACTATTATTACCACCGGTATCTAATAATATATTTTTATTATTTAAATGAATTAATGTAGAATCTCCTTGACCAACATCTATTACTTCTATATATGTATTATCAAAGAAAGGTATTATTAAATGAATTATTAATAATAAAAAGAATAATAATAATATTTTTTTATTCTTTATATTTAAGTAAAATATTATTAATAGAAAATATATTATATAAACATAATCAGGTAATCTTTTAAATACTATTTCTGTTATAGTAATATTTGATAATATGAGTGATGATTTTTCTAATAGCAGTATTATTAAATTATAAAATGGTTCTAATGGTTTTATTAATAATACTATTAGTGATAAAGGATAAATTATTATGCTTATAAATGGTACATATAATATATTGTAAATGATACTTAGTAAATTTATTTGATAATAGTTTTTTATGGTTATCGGAATACTTACTGTAAATGATAAGATTGATACTTTTAATAAAGATATTATTTTATTATTAGATGATAAATACTTTGACATTTTTAATAAAGAATAACTAATAAGATAAGAATATTTAAATCCTATATCATAAATAAAATATGGATTTATTAATAAAGAAATTGATAATATTAATAAAAATAAATTATCTTTTTTTATATAAAAATAATAAATATTATTTCCTTTAAATAATATATAAAATAATATACCTCTTAAAATAGATGGAGATAATCCTACTAGTAATAAATATAATAATAGAAAAATTGATATTATTTTAATTCTACTTTCTTCATTAAAAAACTTCTTTATTATTTTTTCTAATATGCTAGCTAGTAGTGCAATATGCATACCACTAATGGCAAATAAGTGACTAATACCATTTGCTTGATAGCTTCTTATTATTTCTTTTGATATAGATGATTTATCTCCTAAAATAAATGTTTTTAAATATGGATTATTAATATAATTAATAATTATTTCTTTTACTTTATAATATATATTTTTATTATTAGATATTTTAATAATAGAAGTTGATTCTACTATAAAATATATTTTTTTACTTTTTAAATATTCTTTATAATTAAATAAATACTTTGTTGTATTAGTATTTGGTATTTTAAAAATACCTTTTATTATTACTTTATCTCCTAAATGGTAATTATTATTACCTTTATAATTTATTAATATTTTTTCTTTTCCTTTTACTAAATATGTTATTTTATTTTCATCTTTTTTTATAGAAATTATTTTTCCAACTACTTCTGTATCTGTTTCATTATAATGTGATATCTGATTTTGATTTACTATTATTAGTGTTAATAAAAGTGAAATAATAAATATTAAATAATAAAAATAATCACACAGTAATATTTTCCTTAATCTGAGCAAATAATGTATCTCCTATACCAGATACTTTCTTTATATCTTCTATTGTTTTAAATAAACCATTCTTTTCTCTATAAGAAATAATATCTTTAGCTTTACTTTCTCCTATTCCTGGTAGAGTCATCAATTCTTGTTTACTTGCAGTATTAATATTTATTTTTCCATTATTATTATATGTTTCTTCTATACAGGCATCATTTTGAAGTGATTCTTCATCTGGAGAAATACATTTACTTTGTAATTGTTCTTCTAATTGTTTTGTTTCTTTAAAATTATTTACTTGTTCTTTACTATATATTATTATTACCATTTCATCTTTAATCTTTTTACTTAGATTAATTACTGTTGTATCTGCATTTTCTGTTAGGCCTCCTGCTTTATCTATTACATCTATTATTCTAGATGATTCTTTTAAAGAATATATTCCAGGAATATTTATTTCTCCTTTAATATCTACTGATATTAATTCTTCTTTTTTTTCTTTTTTAGTTTCCTTTTTATTCATTACTTTTTCTTCTACTATTTCTTCATCATTTTCTTTAAAGTAATAAATTGATGATAATACTGTTATTGATACTAATAGTAGTATGGTTATTGCTATTATGATTTGTTTTCTATGTCTATATCCAAATGTAATAAAATCACCTCCTATAGTATTATTCTAAAAAAAAGAAAAGTTATATACTTTTCTTATACATTTTTTCTCTTTTTTTAATTTTTATTAATGGAGGTTCTTTCATTACTGATACTTCATCTGATAATCCTAATTTTACTTTTTCTACTAGTTCTCTTTCTACTGTATCAATATCATCTGTTTTAATTCTTCCTCCAGCACTTTGAGCATTACCACCACATTGTCCTGGCATTGCCTCCATGATGGTTCCAACATTTACTCTTTTACCGCCTCTGGAGGAAATATGAATTATTTCATCATCTATGTATCCTAAAGCAAATGATGCATCAATACCTGTGAACTTTAACATTCTATCAGCTGCTTTAGCATAATCTTCTTGTGCATAAATTGCTTTTGGTTCTTCTCTGTTTATAGTAAATGATACTTGAATAGGAGTAAATGGATCCTCACTATATTTTAATATCCTAGTAAAACCATCAGTAAATATTAAATTATTAATACGTTTAGCACTAGCAAATTCTTCTAAGAATAAACTATTAACATAGTCCATACTAGCTCCTCTATCATCCATTAGATGTTCTGCTGTATCATGTGTTTTACCAGTGGTATTTTGTTTAAATCTTTTTGTATCTAAACTTATACCTGCTAATAAATAATTTGCTACTTCATTATTAAATGGTGTTTTACTTAATAATAAAACTCTTGAAACTATTTCTGAGGCACTTGAGGTTTCAAGTGATATAAATCTATCTTCTGTAGGAATTGTTGATTCATCTTCTAAATGATGATCTATAACTATTATGTGTCCAAATATATCTAAATCTTCACCTACAGATATCATATTTATTTTATTAACATCTGTTACTATTAATAAAGAATTATTATTTACCTTTTCCAAAAAATCATTTCTAGTAATAAAATTATATTCATCTCTACTACTATCTATTATTCTTTTTACTCCGGGTTCAATTTTTATTTCATCATCATCTACAATAATATATGATTTTTTACCATAACGTCTTGCTAGTACATATAAACCAATGGCAGATCCTATAGCATCAAAATCAGGACTATTATGTCCGACAATAAAAACATTAGAACATTTTTTTATTTCTGTTTCTAATCTTGTTTTTAATACTTTGATGTTTTCTATCATACACATCACACCCTTTTTCTCTGCGACATATTATACCATATTATGACTTTTTTTTCAATAAATAACAGATAGATTATAAATCTATCTGTTTTATTAATTCATTATATACTTGTTGTTCTAAAAAGTCTATTATATCTTTTGTTATATATTTGCATTCATTATTTTCTTTAAATTCTTTTATTTCTTTATTCTTCCAGAGAATTAGATCTTTACTATTAATATTTAAAATATCATATGATTTATTACCACTTAATAGTATTTTTATTATTTCTTCTTGCCCGTCAAAATAATACTTTTCCATATCATCTCTCATTATTTGATGAGATTCTTCTAAAGAATAATCTTTTAATATTTTTTTTCTTACTTTTAAATATAAATAATCATCATATATTATATCTGTTAAGATATGAATATAATAACCTATAAGAAAATCTTCATTATAATTATTCTTTTCTTGAGTATAGAAATCATTTAGAGATTTTCTCCATTCATCATAATCTTTCTTTCTTTGATGAGCCATCCATCTTTCTTCTTTAGGACCAAAACCATTCAAATTAGGTGTATCTGGTGCAAGAAGTCCTAAATAGTAATCATAAGAATTTTTATTTATTTTTTTTGATAAATAATATCCTACTTGCTCATGTATTATTATGTTCGGCATTTAATCATCTCTTTTCACTTAATAATCCATTTTCAACATTGACTCTTTGAACTATAGTTAAAGCAGCTATTAAACAGATGGTAAAACTTCCTCCATAACTCATAAATGGAAGAGGTACACCGGTCATTGGCATTAATCCCATTATTCCTAATAAGTTTACTGCTATATGGAGAAATATATATGTTGCAATGCCATAACAGAGTATTGCTCCCCTATTAGTTGGAGATTTTCTTCCAATTAATAAAATTCTCAAAATTACAATCATATAAAGTACAATAATACCTACTCCTGCTATTACACCTAATTCTTCTACTACAATAGCAAAAATAAAGTCGGTATATGGTTCTGGCAAATACAAATATTTTTGCGTAGAATTACCTAATCCAACACCCATTAATCCACCATTATTCATAGCTATATAACAATTACATACTTGATTACCATTAGTTAATATTTTGTCACATGGTCTTGATATATCAAATCTTTCTAATTGTCTATCTCTTAAAATACTTTTACCCATGCCAAAAATAGCAAATAGTCCTAATACGACTATCGCTAGACCTATAAATAAAATCTTATATTTTATCTCTTTTGACATAGGTACTGAAATAAAAATAACTGCTACTATTAAAGCATAAATAATTGTAGTTCCTAAGTCTGGTTGAATAAATATTAGTGCTGCTATTCCAATACATATTCCTAATGGGAATAAACATTTTAACCAACTATTTAATTTTCCTTTATTAACTTCATAATATTCTGCTAAAAATACTATAGTTATTACTTTAATAAACTCCGATGGTTGAATAGTAATTGGTCCAAATTCAAACCAACTGACAGCATCATTTTTAGCACTACCATATACTAATAATGCTACTAAAGCAGCAATATTAGCTAATAATAGTAAATGAGATGATTTACCATATACTTTAGTATTAAATGGTATCATTACAAAGAATAGTATTATTCCTGCTACTAAAAAGATTGCTTGTCGAAAGAAATAATGATATGGATTTACAGCATGAGTCATGTATGCTGTAACATTGGATGCTGAAAAAACCATAACTAATCCTATGATAAATAGAAGTATGGTTACAAAAAGTAATGTTTTATCTAAGTACTTTAATTTCTTTCCCATAGCAATCTCCTTCTATTATAAATATACCATAATACTATAGAAACTCTTTAAAAATATGTAAAGCTTTACTACTAATAAATGTAAAGTACATTTTATTTACATTTAGTAATTATTACTTTGCTTTTTTCTGTTTTTCTGTTAAAATATGGTTGTTGAGGTGGTTGTTGTGTTATTAACAAAAGATATTTTAGATGAAAAAGAACCAATACTTCGTACCATTAGTAAGGAAGTAACTTTTCCTCTTACTAAAAAAGATAAAGAAACAATTGAATTAATGATAGAACATTTAAGAAATAGCCAAATTCCTAAGATTGCTGAAGAATATAATCTACGTCCTGGATGGGGAATGTCTGCTATACAATTAGGTATTCCTAAAAGATACTTTGTAGTTGTAAATGAATTAACTGGTCCAGATGACGAAGAAAAAGAATTTGAAAATTATGTTTTAATTAATCCTAAAATCATCAGTAATTCAGTAGAAAAAATATATGTCGATGAAGGTGAAGGTTGTTTATCTGTTAATAGACCTGTTGAAGGTATTGTTCCTAGATATGCTAGAGTTACAATGGAAGCATATGATATGGATGGTAATAAAATACAAGTTCGTGCTAGAGAAGATTTAGCAATCTGTTTTCAACATGAACTTGATCATTTAAATGGTATATTATTTGTAGATCATATTGATCCTAAAAATCCTTATAAAGGAAAAGATCAAATGAGAGGTATTTAAAAAGCTAGATATTAATCTAGCTTTTTTTGTGAACTATCAATTTGTTCTTCTGGTGGAGTAGGTGCCATCATCTGCTGTAATTCATCTCTCTTTTCTCCACTTGACATACTTTGAGCTATTTCTAATAATCTAGCAAGATCTTCATTTGATAATACATTTATTGCATCATTTAATCCTGTAATAGCTTTTTCTCTTCTTTCTTCTTCTAATAGTCTTTTATATGATTCTTCATCTATAAAGTGTTCTCTAACAAACTCTGGGCTTAATTCCATATTATTATGATTCTTTTTATATTCATCAATTCTTTCATAAAATCCATGGAATGGATGATTAATACTTCTATGAAAATTATATACAGAATCAGGATATGCGAATAATTCTGGGTAAAACTTTATTCCTCTTTCTCTACAATAATTTGTTATTTGAAAAGCTTCTACATTACTCTTATACATAACATATGAAATATCAAAATCTAGTGTATTTAATCCTTCAAAACATAAACAATAATTGAAAAAGGCTTCATCATATGTCATAGGAATCATATCTTCTTTTACTTCCATCTTTCTTATTGCTTGATTAAAAGATTCTTTTACATTTTTATCTCTTCTAGCTTTTGTTTGCATAAAAAGCAAATTATGTTGTAGACTATCATATCTCCTTCTAGCAACACTATCAAATAATTGTCTATAATCTTCTTCTCTTAGTGATTCTCTAGATGCGAGTTCTGCTTTTAAGTCCTGAAGTATATGTGCAGTGCTTATTGGATCATATGAAAGATATATATATGGTATTATTGACATTTTTACATCATCAAAGGCGTCAGCATCCATAATATCACTTTTAGTAATCTTAGAGCCATCTTGTTGGGAGAGTCTTCTTTTAAACATTACTTTACTTTGTAATGGTAATCTATCATATACAAATTTTTGATCTAATTTTACTAAGTAATCAAATTGTTCTTCAGATAAATCTTTAATCTGAATTTTGTTTATCCATTCTTGATAACTATGATTTAATTTTTCAAATGATTCAATATTATTTACTGTATTAATTCTATTAATATAATTATTAATAATATCTTTTGTATTTTCATCTAAAATACTTACAAATAAAGGATTATTAATATTATTCTTAATAAATCTTACAAATTCTTTGGCTTCTGCAGTTAATCCATCAAAAATAACTCTTTCCTCTTCAGTAATAATTTGTTCATCCTCTTGATGTTTTCCTGTTATTTCATCAATACGATAACGTAGTATTGTTAATGTCGCTGTTGCAAAAGCTAAATGAAACATATCTTCATCTTCAATTAATCTAGTTAGATATCTTGTCAATACATTATCATCACTATGTCTTAGAATCTCGGCATTCCAATTTTTTAATTCTTCTTCATTATCAAATTCTCTTATAGTTAATAAATAATCGTTTGCATCAATTACTTCATCATAAGATGGTATTCTTCCATCTAAAAAGTATCCCCTATTACTCATCGTAATTAATTGATGTTTGATAAGTATTTGGTCTTTTGGTGATAAATTATTTAATAAGGCAAATAAGTGATGTCCACTAAATCTAACATCAGGATTTCCAGTAAATGATATTACATCACTCCTAAACGCACTGGCTTCTGGTGATAATGGTGCTGTTTCATAATGATCGGTATTGATGGTCTTTATTTCGGTCATCAAACTTGTAAATATTTCTCTAGCAATTTCATTTACATTTATTTCGCTTGCGGTTCCCTTTACAAATTCTATTTTCTTTTGCTGGATTTTATCATGTAAAATTCCAGAAGAAATTAAATATAATAATTTCATATTTAATTCTGCAGATAAACTTAGTGCTACAGCTTCTTCATTTTGATACTCTGTATCTGTGCTTATTCCTAATTCAAGTAATAACTCATCTCTACTTTTAGTTGAACGTAGATAGAACATTTTACCGGTCATTTCATATAAACTTTTAATAACATCTATTTCTTGCAATTCATCTGCTTTATGTATTCTATTTATTATATTTTGATGAACTCTTGTTATATGGTTATTTCTTGTTGTTCTTATAGATTCACTATCCATATTTGCTCTACCCATACTAATTAATGGTTTGAATACAACTATAAATATATCTAATTCATATAATCGAAGTAAATCAAATAAACCGAGAGATTGTACTTGTGTAATATATTCTTCATATTCAGATAAGTGATCTTCTCCTACAGTCTGACTTATCTTATTTCTTAATTCATCTATACTTTGATACACCATATTATCACCTATTATCATTATATCAAATATTATTGCTAATTATTATTTTAATAATTATATTAGTGTAAAGTAAAAAAGAAGATTTCTCTTCTTTTTAAACTACTTCATTTGCATCCTCTAATCTAACACTTACTAATTTAGATACTCCTGATTCTTGCATTGTAATACCATATAAAGTATTAGCATACTCCATTGTTTTCTTTTTGTGGGTAATTATTAAGAATTGAGTTTTATCTTTATAATGACCTAAATATTTACCAAAGTGTTGAACATTTGCTTCATCTAGAGCAGCTTCTACTTCATCGAATAAACAGAATGGTACTGTTCTTACATTTAGTATGGCAAATAGTAGAGATATAGCAGTAAGTGTTTTTTCTCCACCAGATAATAATGTAATTGTTGTTAATTTCTTGCCTGGAGGAGATGCTACTATATCAACACCGGTTTCTAAGATATCTTCTGGATTAGTTAATTTTAAATCTGCATGTCCTCCATTAAATAATTCTTTAAATACTTTTTGGAATTCTACTCTAATTTGTTCAAAAGTAGTTGCAAATTCTTCTTTCATTACTTCATCCATTTCATTCATAATATCAAGTAATGTATTTTCTGCATTAAGCAAATCTTCTCTCTGTTTAGTTAAGAATTCATATCTAGTATTTACTCTTTCATATTCTTCTATAGCATTAATATTAACCATACCAATCTTTTTAATATTAGATCTATAGACATTTACTTTTCTTCTAGCATCTTCTGGTTCTATATCTAATACATAATCACTCTTAGCTTTTTCATAAGTTATTTCATACTCAGTAGATAAAATATTTAACATATTATCAAGTTTTACATCAGATCTATTAATACTTATCTCTAATTCACGAGATTCTTTTTCTATATTACGTAATTTTTCTCTTTGTAATTTATCCTGTGCTTGTTCTTCTTCTAGTTTTGTTTTTATTCTATCTATTTCTTTGGTAATTGATTTTATGCGTATTTCTAACTCTTCTTTTAGAGCAGTTTTCTCATGATACATTCTTATTAATTCTTGTTCTTTTTCACTTATAGAATTGTTTTTAATCGATTCTAAAGACTCTTCTTCTTTTAATAATAATTTTAATTTTTCATCTAATTCTTTCTTTTCATTTTTCTTAGCATCTAATCTTTCTTTAATAGTTACTTTTTCTTTTGAACTATTAAATAATTTTTCTTCTATATCAGTAATACTCTTAGATTCCTCATCTAATTCTTTTTCTATTTCCTCTTGTTCTTTCTTTAATAATTCACTTGTTTCTTCTAAGTGTTTTATTTCTTGATTTAATACTACTGCACTTTTTGTTATATTAGCAGAACCTCCTGTTAAAGATCCTCCTACATTTACTACATCTCCATCCAAAGTAACTATCTTATATTTAGCTTTTATAAGATGAGATAGTTTGGTTGCAGCATCCATATTAGTTGTTACTACAACATGTCCTAATTGATTTTTTATTACAGAATCATATTTTTCATTATATGTAATTAAATCAGACATTACTCCTAAGAAATCAACACTATTATTTAATAGATTTAGGGATTCATTATCAATAAATCTTTCTTTAATAACAGATAATGGGAAGAATGTTGCTCTACCTTGTTTTTCATCTTTTAAATAGTTAATTGCTTTTTTAGCAGATTCCTCATCTTTTGTAATAATAAAATTCTTGCAAGATGCGATAGCTGTATTTAAGGCTTTTACATATTCTTCTTCACAATCTAATACATTACCAATAGTATTATATATTCCTGTTAGAGAAGTATTCTTTAATACCTTTCTTACACTATTAGGCATATCAGAACCATTTTCTATTTCCATATTAAGTGTATCTATTTTATGTTTAATAGATATTAATTCTTGATTATGTCTTGAATAGTCATTTAATAACATATTCTTTTTTGATTTTAATGTTTGTAATTCTTTTTCTACTTCAACAGAGTCTTTTTCTACTCGATCTAATTCTTTTTGTATTTCTTCTGTATCAGTATTTAAAATAGATAGATTTGATTGTACTTTTTCTTTTGCTTCTAAGTTTTTTCTTATTTCTTCTTTTACTTTTTCTTCTTCTTTTGTTGTTTTACTTTTTTCTTGTAAGAGATTTTTTTCTCCATCTATTCTTATTCTTTCTTCTGTTACTTTTAATAATTCTCTATTTAATTCTGCTTTTTCATTTTCAAGTTTTTCTAGAGTATTATTATCATCTAAATACTTAGCATCTTTCTTAGTAGATTCATTAGAAATAGTTAATGCTTCATTATCTATTTTTTCTTTTCTCTTTTTAGCATTTTCTAAATCATTATTAATATTTTCAATATCATAAGCAAGTAAAGCAACTTCATATTTATCTAGACCTTCTTTATTTTCTAAATATTCTTTTGCTTTTTCACTTTGTTCCTTTAATGGTTCTACTTGTAGTTCTAATTCATTAATAATATCATTTACTCTATCTAGATTATTATGAGTTCTATCAAGTTTACGAAGAGCTTCTTCTTTTCTCTTTTTATACTTTAGAATACCAGATGCTTCTTCAAATATTATTCTTCTATCTTGAGAAGAGTTTGATAATATTTTATCTACTTCTCCTTGAGAAATAATATTAAATGATTCTTTACCCATACCAGTATCTAAAAGTAAATTATTAATATCTTTTAATCTACATCTTTCATTATTTAAATAATATTCATTTTCTCCACTACGATATACTCTTCTTTTAATAGATATCTCTGTATATGGAACATTTAAAAAATGATCAGTATTATCAAATATTAATTCTACACTTGCGACATTTAGAGGGTTTCTTGATTTAGATCCTGAGAATATTACATCTGTCATTGATCCATCACCACGAAGTGACTTAACAGATTGTTCTCCTAATACCCATCTAACAGCATCTACAATATTACTTTTACCAGATCCATTAGGACCAACAATACAAGTAATTTTGCCATCTAGATTTAACTCTAATTTATCTGCGAAGGATTTAAATCCACTTGTAACTATTCCTTTTAAGTACATACTCTTCACCCTACTAAAAATTATACAATAAAATCCATTATTTAACAATAAAAAAGAACTCTTAAGAGTTCTCTTTTATATTTCTTCTTTTATAGATATAATGTGCACCTATACCTAAAATGAATGATCCAATTACTACTTCTATTATTCCTGAAGATGCTGTATCTGGTGAGTATACTGTTTGATCAGTATTTTGAGTTGTAGTTTGTGTTGATTCATCTTGTATTGGTTCTAATCCATCATTTGAATCTTCTTTTTCTTTGTTTTTATTTTGATCTATTAGTGTAATATTATTTTCTTTTACTTGATTTTTTAATTTGTTTGTTTTACTTGAATAATTTACAATTAAGAGAATTATTACTACTAGAATAATTATTAGAATTATCCATTTTATTAATTTTACAATAAACTCCATACTATCCCTCCACTTATAGCTTTCTATATTAACATACTTTAAAAAAAAAATCAAAAAGAAGTGAATAATCACTTCTTTATATTTATTATTCTACTATGTATGGACTCGTCATAGATCCATTACCCGATGTAAATACTGTGCCTGATTTTAGAGAAATTACTGGGCGAACACCATAATCATAGATAACTTTACTGGCTAGACCACCTGAAGTGTTTATAATATATATAGATGCTTGACTTCCATTAAAAACAATTGGTGTAATTAAGTTGTAATTCTTGCCAGTTTTTAATATGTTTTGATTGTTAAGCAAATATGCTTCCGAAGCAGTTAATAATCCTATTGGATATGTTAGCTTAGCACTAGTGTTTGCCACACTAAATTTATCCGTTGTATTTGTACAACTTAGATCAGAAGATGCAGTAGTAAATTTCAGATATGATGCATTTGATGATACACTTCCCCCATTAGGATTCCATACTCCCAAATCAGTTATATTTCTATTATTACAAAATATAGTATCTTCTAGCTTGGAAGTATAACTAGTCATATATTTTTTATACCATGCATCTATTCCATTTTTTACTGTGGAGTTTTTTTGGTTAACAGTACTAATATTTAACATATTATTTATTGCTGTCGATACATTTGATACTCCACTTAATTTAGCATATTTTAAATCCTGTTGATTTGGGTCCATCTGAGTAACATAATAAACAGCTGAACAACTTGTTCCATTCTCCAAACATGTATAGTGATGTGTTGATAAATACGCATGATTTGTTGCATTATATAGATCCCAAAATGTTTTTATATCTCCTGTTAGTGTATATGTTCCTCCACTATATGTTATATTTTCAGCATATGAATATGTTTTGTTCGAGCCAAAATATGGAAAAGAATAATTACTAGGCGAATACAAATCCAGAATCCCATTATATATATGACCTATAGTTGTACAGCTTGTATTATTTCCATCACAAAAAAATTTATCTTTATAAATACTGTAGTCATTTGTATTGTTATACCAATCAATATATGTAATATTAGTTGGATTTGTTAGTATATAAGTGTTTCCACTTTTTGTGTATGAATCTCCTACTGTTAGAGAAGCTGAGGTGTTTAAATAACCATCTCTAAATTCTTTATAATACACTTTATTACTATCTACTGATATTATATAACGTACCGTGGTTGAATGAGTACCCGATTTATCTAGTACATACTTACCTAACAATGTATTATAATCAGTTAATGTTGATATTTGAATTGGATTAGTCAGTGTATACTCATTTGTTATTGTTGTATTATAATCTATAGTATTTGAGTAATAATAACTTGTATTTATTGTCCATGAAGAGGTACGAATAAAATACACGTGATATTCGCCTGATACCTCATAAACTGAATTATACATATATCCCAAGTACGCAGGTGAAGATGCTGATTTATTAAAATCTAATTCTCCTAATTGTGAATAATGTGAATTCCCCTTTAATGATATGACATAGTAATATGTATTTCCATATGCAAGATCTTCTATCAAGTATAGAGTTGAGCATGTCCCTGTACTCGTTGTCTGTTTGCACGTATATTGTCCTGTTTGTATTGTTCCTGTTGTAACTGTTCCAGAAAGTGAAAAAACATTATTTGTTTTATCATATGTATAACTTGTTCCATAATAATATGATTTATTTAAGTTTTGGGTTCCTTCTCCCGCATATCCTACGTGATTACCTCTTGTATTTAAGCATTGATTATTTTCAACTTCTCCATTATAGATTAATTTTACACCACCAGTATCTGTTGTTCTTATTATTTGCCAACAGTGATTTGCAAAGATTACATTATTCTTATTTTGAATTGTAGTACCTGCATCATTATCGCTTCCATACCAATGATATATTTTTTTAGATCCTACTCCTGACATTGAATCTTGATGTGTTCCAGTGTATTCTTTAGCGTAACCTGTATTTCTATTTACTTCATTTTTTAAAACATCATAAAGTATATTACTATTATAATAATATGATACATCTCCTGATATCATTAGGTTTTGAGATAATGCTGAATAGCCAACAGAAAAAGAGGTAATTAATACCATTATTACTAAAAGAAAAATTGTATTCATTTTTCTTCTGGACATAATTAATCCTCCTTTTGTTGTAGAGCTTCACTTAATAAAACTGTTGGCCATCCTATCCATTTTATTCTTACTACTTCTTTACCAACGATAGCATCTTTTTTAACTACCCAACTATCAACGTTTTTATTGAAATCTCCTTTTGTTTTATAGCTTTTTTCTTTAGAATCGTTTATTACTTTTACTACTCTATGTACTACTACTTTTCCTTGCTCATTAAAAGCAATTACATCATTTTTCTTAATAGATTTATATTTTTTATCAATAATAACAACATCACCTTTATTAATAGAGCCTTTCATTGAAATAGATCCTATTGCTAAAGAATAATATCTGAATAAATTACTTGTTAAATATAATATTATTATTATAAGTATAAGCATTATTGTATTTATTATTTTAGTAATTACATTACTAAAAACCAATTTTCTACTATTTTTTATTTTTTCAAATTTAACATTAGCTATATTAGCAACTAGTATTAATACAATTACTGGTAATAACATATTTATTACTATTTCTAAGAATTCTCCAAAATTAGGAAATGATGGTAATAAATATAATGGTATTGTTTTTAATAATTGATAAGTAATACTACTTGTTTTATTAGATTTATAAGTTATATATGTTAATGCTACATTTTTAGTAATAGAAGGTAATATTAATACTAAAAAAGCATAAAAAACATCTACTCTTGAACTTAATACATTTAAACTAAGTAATGATGGTATTTCTAATATGCAACATATAATTGGAGTTAATAATACTATTGATTTATGATAAGCATTATTTTTAATTAAATCTTCTCTTATATTTTCTATTGAAATAATTATTATTAAGGCAAATACTATGTTTCTTAAAATACCTAATATACTTTTACTATAGGTTGAATAATAAAAACCAGTAAAGAAACCAAAAAAGTAAGTTATTGCATAATAAAAGAGTAATGATATTACTATTATTAATATTATTTCAGTATTAAATCTTTCTGTCCTTTTTTCTGGTTTTAATAAAAAATGTATTATTAATGCAGATACTAATAAAATGGCTAAATATACATAATAATTAATATTAAAAATAAACAAACAAAAAAGAGAGGCAACTATGATGCCAATTTCTATCAATAACATCTTTGTAGAGTGTTTCATATGGCCCTCCCTTTTTATTAGTTTTGTGTATATAAAATGTTATAAGCAAAACCTCTTTGATATACATCATTTGTAGGTCCTGTAGAACTTGAATGTTCTATTGTTAGGACAACTGTTTTACTTGTTGGAGTTGATCCTGATTGAGCTGCTATTGTATCATTTACACTTACTAGTGATGTACTGCTTGCTGTACTATAATGCAATTTATAAACAATATTTCCACAAGTCATTGTACTACCACTTGTTGTACATGTTGTATTTTCTGGTTTAGTAATATTAATTGTACTTATTTTACCGGCAATTGACCCTTTATTTAATATTGTAAAAGTACACGCACATTTATCTCCCGCTTCTGAAACTATCGCATCTATTCCAGAAATTGTTGTTGCTGTTACTGTTGCAGTTCCACAAGATGTTAATCCTGAATTATTAGTAACTACTGTACATGTTACTGTTCCAGGATTAAATCCTATATCCCATGTTAATACTTGTTGAGTAATCTTTTGGGTTGTAATTGTAAGTGTAGAACTAAGTGCTGCATAAGCAATAGAAACACTTAATAATAATACTACAACTACTACTATTAAAACTATTACAAATCTTTTTTTTCTAATCATAATAGCCCCCTATTATTTTTCTTCAAAATCAGATTCTTTCATTACATATTTATATGTTTTATTATCATCTTGTACATAGAATTCTGTTTTTATATCATTTACTTTATAATATAAAATTGGTTTATCTATTGTATCTCTAACATCTAATAACTCTAAGAATGTTTGTACTGTATATACTTCATTATCATTAATAATTGTATTCTTATTCTCTAATGTAATAATAACTCTATCATATGTATTAAGTATTTTATTTAATTTTTTATTATATTTTGATTGTTTAGGAAGAGTTTTTATTATAAATCTTACAATCTTATATAATGTATATATGAATGCCAATACTGTTATTATTAATAGTAGTATAAATAAATATTTAATAATACTATTTGATTTTACAGTATATGTTTCTATTTTATTATTAGATTCTGTTTTATTAATATTATATGTTAATTGAGTTAATGGAATTGATACTTTTGATACTTCTTTTTCTTGATCTTTCTCTTTTAATATTAATGAAACATGTAATATACTTTCTCCAGTTAAAGAATATTCATTTTTATAACTAGTAGCATAGTTATTATATTCATCAAAAGGAATTGTAATTGATTCAGCAATTACACCTACATTTTTATCTATATTCAATTTCTTTACTTTAGTTAATTTATTCTCATCTTTATATAATTCTTTTGCAGATTCACTATCTGTTTTAATTATTAATGAAGTCTTAATATAATATTTTATACTTCTTTTTTGAATATCTTCATATACACTTGTATAGTTAAAGTCTACATTTATTTTATCTGTTATAGATGAAATATACTCAGTATTTTCATTTAAACATTTATCTTTATAATAATTATTTTCTTTTAAACATACTTGATAATTAACTTTAGAATCATATGTATATTGACGTGTTTCTTTTTTAGAAAAATTATATCCAATAGATATTATTATAAATACAATTATTAATATTACTAAGACCATGCCATATGTTGTTAAATAATAGCTATAGCCGTGATACTTTATAGTTGATTTATTATCTAAAGACTCTGGGTTGTTATTAGTTATTTTATTATCTTTTTCTAATAAATTATCTTCCATTTTTAAATTTTCTTCTTTATCTAAAATTTCATCTTTTTCTTCTGTTTTAATATTATCACTAATTGTATTAACTTCTATATCTTTAGGTTGATATTCATCATTAGATTCTTCTATATTTATTGTTTCTTCTTCATTTGGTTTAGTATCTAAAATCTCTGGGTTAATATCAATTTTATTATCTTCTGTTTCTTCTATTTTGATATTATCACTAATTGTATCAACTTCTATATCTTTTACCTTAGATTGAAGATCATCTTCAGATTTTTCTATATCTATTTTTTCTTTTGTTTTAACATCTAAAGATTCTGGGTTAATATCAATTTTATTATTATCTTTTTCAAATGAAATATCTTCTACTTTTATATTGTCTTCTTTATCTGATTTTTCTTCTATTTTGATATTACTGATAATTGCATCAATATCTATATCTTTTACTTTAGATTTTTCTTTATTTGTTTTTTCTTTTTTATTATTATCTTTATCTATTATAAAATTAAATTTATTTTGCATTTCTTCTTTAATGATATCTTCATTATTATTTTTATTAAATTCATCTTCATTGTAAAAATCATTAGTATCCTTATTCAATATTAACCCCTCCCTTCTTTTTATTCTTATTCTTTATATACTTATTTTTGTGTATAGTTTAATGTAAATCCACCACTATTTTGAACACTACTTCCTGTTTCGGTTCCTGTATATTCAGCTATTAAATATACATCTAAAGTACCACTTTGTTTTGTTAAAGTTGTTCCTGATGGTAATAATGTACTTCCTGCTGCAGTTGTTGCTAATGAATATGTAACATTATCACATATCATTTTTGATGTTGTTGCAGTATTACATGTAACTGATGTTGGAGTTTTTGCGGCAATTGAAGATAATAATGCATCAACATCTCCTTGATTCTTAACTGTAAATTTATAAACACATTTATCATATAATGTTGTTAAAGTTGTATTAGCAATTGAAACAGTATTTGTTGTTGCTGTTGCTTCTCCGCATACTGTATTAGTTCCTGTTTTAGTTCCAATTACTGATCCAGGTACAAAGCCTACATCCCATGTTAAATTGTTTTGAGAAACTGTACCATAAGTAATGTTTAATGTTGTTGATAGTGCAGAATATGCAACTACTAAACCAAAAAGGCATGCACATAAAAATGTAACTAATATTATTGTTTGCTTGTTTGTTCTATTTTCTTCCATTTTTATAACCTCCTATACTTGATCATATACTAAACTAAATTTAGCACCAGATTGTGTTATTGCTGATCCAGGTAGAGCATTTGAATTATAACTAATTACTAAATACATTGTTTGAGATGCACCTGCATTTAGAGTTGTATCTGCTGGTAAAACTGTATTACCAGTTGAATCAGTTGTTAATTTATAAGTAATATTTCCGCATACCATATTACCTCCTGATAATGTTCCACAAGCAGTTGATGTTGGAGCTGTTGGAGTAATAGTTGATAATTTTGCATTAACTGTACCATTGTTTTTTACAGTTAATTCATATGTACATTTATCTCCAGGTTTTGATAATGTTGTATCTGCTACTGTTACTGATGTTGCAGTAATTGTAGCTGTTCCACAACTTCTACCTGTATCACTAGTTCCACCCACTGTTGGTGTTGCACTAGATCCTTGAAAAGCAATATCCCATGATAGTGAGTTTTGTGTAATTTTTCCAAATGTCATGGTTAAAGTTGCTGATAAAGCAGCAAAAGCGATACCTGTACCAACTACAAATATAGCTGCTACTAATAATAAAAATTTTAATTCTTTACTTTTTAATTTCTTCATAATAACCTCCTAATTTTGAGCAAGAGTAAATGTAAATTTACCATTTGATTGAGTTACTGCTGAAGTATTTAATGATGATCCAGTATATTGAACAACAAGATACACATCTTTAGTTCCTCCTGCAGCAATTGATATTCCTGCTGTAGGTACTGTTAAGTTTGACGTTGTTATTGTTGTCCCAGATACAGATGCTGATGCATAAATACCATAAGTAATATTTCCACAAACCATATTTGCTGTTGCTGATGTCCCTGCATTTGTCGCTGTACAAGTTGTAGATGATGGTTTAGTTGGAGCAATTGCAGTTATCTTTGATCCAATTGTACCTGCATTTGTGATTGTACACTTGTATACACAACCATCTCCAGGTTTTGATAATGTTGTATCACCAATTGTTACAGCTGTTGTTCCATTTGTTGATGATGTTACAGCTCCACAAGTTCTTCCTGTTGAACTAGTACCAACATCACTCGTTTTAGAACATGACATAGTATGTGACCATGTATAAACATTCTGTGTTACCTTATTAGTAGTAACTGTTAGTGTAGCACTTAATGCTGCATAAGCTATACCAATACTTACTACCATAATAAGGGCAACTCCTAATATCATAAAATAATTACTTCTTTTCACATAATTCACCTCTATTATTATCTTATACTCTAATTATATATCATTATATAATGATTTACTATTGTTTTTTACTATTTTACACAAAAAAGAAGATTTATTTATCTTCTTTTTCTTCGTCATTTTTCTTTTCTTTTTTTACTTTTGGTTGTGGAAGAGCATCTTTTCTTGAGAAGTTTTGTCTTCCTTTTTTATCCATACCTAAAGCTTTAACTATTATTTCATCTCCTACTGATACTACATCACTTGCTTTTTCAACCCTTTCATGTGCAAGTTGAGATACATGTACCATTCCTTCACAGCCTGGCCATAATTGTACGAAGCATCCATAGTCTTCTACTTTTACAACTTTTGCTTCATAGATTTGTCCTACTTCAACTTCTCTTACAATTTCTTCTATCATTTCTCTTGTTTTATTAATAATATCTCTATCTGAGTGATAAATAATTACTCTACCATCATCTTCTAATTCTACCTTAACAGCATTTACATTTGTTACTTCTGTTACATTTGATGCTTCACAAATGATCTTAGTAATCATTTCTCCACCCTTACCAATAACATCTTTAATCTTAGCAGGATTAATAGTAAATGTTTCCATCTTTGGAGCATATTCAGATACTTCTGGACGTGGTTCTGCAATTTGTTTTTTAATTACTTTTAAGATTTCTAATCTTGCTTTTTTAGCTTGCGCTAAAGCTTCTTTTAGAATTGCTTCTGTAATACCACTAATCTTAATATCCATTTGAAGTGCTGTAATACCTTCTTCAGTACCAGCTACTTTGAAGTCCATATCTCCCAAATGATCTTCCATACCTTGAATATCTGTTAGAATTGTATATTTATCTTCATGAGTAATTAATCCCATAGCAATTCCTGCTACTGGGGCTTTAATAGGAACTCCTGCTGCCATTAAAGACATACATCCAGCACAAATACTTGCTTGAGAAGAACTTCCGTTAGATTCTAGAATTTCTGATACAACTCTAATTGTATATGGAAATTCTTCTTCTGGAGGAATTACTTGTGCTAAGGCTTTTTCTCCTAAAGCACCATGTCCTATTTCACGTCTACCTGGAGCACCATATCTTCCTGTTTCACCTACTGAGAATTGTGGGAAGTTATAATGTAACATAAATCTCTTTTGATCTTCTAATCCTAAACCATCAATTATTTGGTGTTCATTTAATGCTCCTAAGGTAGTAATTGATAATGCTTGAGTTTCTCCTCTAGTAAATAATGCAGATCCATGAGTTCTAGGAAGTAAATCTATATCAGTAGACAATGGTCTAATTTCATCCATTTTTCTTCCATCTGCTCTTTTACCTTCTTTTACAACAATACTTCTAAATAATTTATATTCAATATCTGATACTACCATTTGTACTTTTACAAGTAATTCTTTTAACTCTTCTTCTTTCATAGAATCTTCATTTTCACTTGTAAATAATTCTTCCATTTCTTCTTTGATAGCGTCTATTGCAGCATATTTCTCTAATTTATCTTTAATTCTTAGAGCTTTATCCATTTTATCAGTTACTAAATTAGTGATTCTTTCAATTAATTCTGATTCTGGAGTTAGAGTTTCATATTCCATTTTTTCCACTCCAATATCATTAATTATTTCTTCTTCAAAACTAATTAATTTCTTGATTGCTTCATGACCAAACATTAATGCTTCCAACATTACATCTTCAGATACTTGTTTAGCTGAAGACTCAACCATATTAATTGCATCTTTAGTACCTGCTACTGTCAACTCTAATTCTGATATTTCACATTCTTCTGGTGTTGGGTTAATTACAAATTCTCCATTAACTCTACCAACTTTAACACCTGCGATTGGTCCATTGAATGGAATCTTTGAAATAGATACTGCTAAAGATGAAGCTAACATTGCTGTTAATTCAGGAGAACAATCTTGATCTACTGATAATACTGTTGAAATTATTTGTACTTCATTTTTAAATCCTTCTGGGAATA